>JBOGZB010000024.1:0-1863 GCA_050697175.1 Solirubrobacterales bacterium
GCACTACGACGTGCTGATGGTCAACGCCATGTTTGACGGCATGAACCTCGTCGCCAAGGAGGGGCCGATCGTCAACGAGCGCGACGGCGTCTCGGTCCTCTCCGAGAACACCGGCGCGCACGAGGAGCTCGGCGACTGCACCCTCTCGGTCAATCCGTTCGACATCCAGGAGCAGGCCGACACAATCCACCGCGCCCTGACCATGGACGCCGAGGAGCGCGAGCTGCGAGCGACCCGGCTTCGAGAGATCGTTCACGATCGCGATCCGGGGGTGTGGATCGACGAGCAGCTCGCCGACATCCGCGCCAAGCGCGATGTCGACGCGGTCGCCTGAGCTCCGTGCGCGACGTCAGCCGATGACGATCGCGCGTCGCACCGTCGAGGAGCCCGCCTCGTAGGGATATCCGTCCTGCTTCGGCACCACGGCCCGGAATCGGTAGGTGCGCCGTCCGGTCGTGGCGTGGAAGCGGTAGGCGGCGCGGTACGTCCCCCTCGACCCCGTCAACCCGCTTCGCAGATCGATCCAATGGTTCCCGGAGGCCGCCTGGACCCGGACCCTCCGGCCGTCGCTCGCGGGGCCCGGCAGGCGGACGCGGAAATGGACCCGGCCGCCGTTGTGGATCGGGCGATCGGGCCAGAGATGAAGCCGAGGCGCCGCCGGCACCTCCAGATGGAGGTAGCGCTCCAGCGCCTGCCCGCCGCTCGGCCACCATGCGACCCGGATCTCGCGGCTCGGGCCCTCGGCGACCGAGGTGCGAAAGCGCCCGTCGGTCGCGGTCGCCGCGACGGCGGCGACCCGCTCCGGGACACCCGTCCGCCTGACCCGCGTCGCGACGCAGACACGAGCCCCCGCCACCCCGATGCCGGCCTCGTCGAGCAGGCGGCCGGCGATCGTCGCGCGGCGGCCGTGGCGGTGGAGCCGGGCCCGTAGGACGGCTCCGGCCTCGCTCCCGCCGATCGGGCATAGGTTGTCCACCCTGACCCGGCGCCGCGCGCAGGCGCGGTTCGCGGCCGTGGTCAGCGCGTAGTCGGCGACGCACAGACGGACCCGGTTCGGCCCCTGGCGAAACGGCGCCGAGGAGGTGTCTGCGGAGAACTCGGCGCCCGCTCTGCGAGGACAAGGCACGAGGCGGATCGCGATTCGCTCGCGCAGGTGGCACGAGATGGTTCGAGAGCTGATCGGCTCGCCGTTCACCTGGAGGAGGAAGCGCCGGATCCCGCCGCCGCGATCGGAAGCGGCGGCGCCGATCGCCTCGAAGCCCCGACTGCTGCCGGGATCGAGGAGCGCGCCCGAGAGCCCGAGCCTCGGGCGCGCGCCGTCGCGCAGGACGAGGGCCACCCGCTTCAGCCGGATCCGGCTTCCCCGCGCCCTCGCGCATCCGGCGGGCCGCCCGCAGCGAAGCCTGGCGGCGAGCACCGAGGCCGAGCCTCCCGACCACCGGAACCGCTCCAGCGCTTGCCCGGGGAGGGCGAACGGCCTCGAGACCGCGCCCGCCACCAACTCGGGGACCTCGCCGCCTCTCGCCCTTCCCGCCGCCTTGGCGCTCAGCCCGGCGAACGCGGTCGCGGCCGGGGCGCGGATCACCCAGGCGCCCGAGGCACCCGCCCTGGTGTGGCCGCCGCGACGTCGGACCGTCAAGCCCTCGCCTCCGATCCCGCACGAGGTGTCGGAGGCGTAGCGACGAGAGGAGCGCTCGAACGCCGCGTCGGCGTGATAGGCGGCGAGGCCGGGATCGCAGACGGCGGCCCGGTAGCCGCCCGCGCGCGCCGACGGAGCGAGCACGAACAGCAACGCCACGGCCAGCACCGTCGTGCGCGATGTGCGGGCGAGTGTCGAAGCGCCGGCGCTCAACGCTCGAACCC
>JBOGZB010000025.1:0-17559 GCA_050697175.1 Solirubrobacterales bacterium
CTTCATCCCATTGCGGGTCAGGATCTTGCGCGTCGCCGGAATCGGGCCCTCCAGCATCTTCACCGGATCGCAGCCAACCGTCGTCATGTCCAGCACCCTCGCCCTCGCCTTCAGCCCCAATGCCTTCGCCTTCTCCGCTGACATCAGGAGGACCGCGGAGGCACCGTCGGAGATCTGCGAGGAGTTGCCCGCGGTGATCTTGCCGTCCTCCTTGAACGCCGGCTTCAGCTCGGAGAGCTTCTCGAGGCTCGTGTCCGGGCGGATCCCCTGGTCGGTGACGAAGGTGTCGCCATTGACCTGGAACGGAACGATCTCCCGCTCGAAGCGGCCCTCCTCGGTCGCCTGGGCGGCGCGCTGGTGGGATCGAAGTCCGATCTCGTCGAGCTCGGAGCGCGGGATCTCCCACTTGTCGGCGATCATCTCGGCCGAGATCCCCTGCGGGACCAGGTTGTAGTGCTCGAGCAGCTCGGGGCTGAAGGCCGCGCCGTGCTCCTTCATCACCTCGATGCTGTCGGCGAACGAGATGTGGCCCATGTGCTCGACGCCCGAGCCGATCGCGACGTCGTGGACGCCCGAGGCGATCAGGGCGGCGCCGAAGTTGACGGCCTGCTGGGCGGAGCCGCACTGGCGATCGACCGTCGTCGCCGGGGTCTCGATCGGAAGCCCGGCCTCGAGCCAGGCGTTCCGGCCGATGTTGAGGCCCTGCTCCCCGAACTGCTGCACACAGCCGGCGATCACGTCGCCGACCTCGGAGGCGTCGATCCCAGTCCGCGCGATCAGCTCGGAGTAAGTCTTGGCGAGCAGGTTCGAGGGGTGAACGTCCTTGTAGTAGCCCTTCTGCTCGTGCCCGCGTCCGATCGGAGTCCGGACGGCCTCGACGATGACCACCTCGCGCCCCTGGAACTTCCCGTTGCCACCCATCCGGATCACCCTCCGTTCGTTCGTTTCGACCTCGGCCGATGGCCTGGCACCGGCCTCGCGCGGTGACCCCGCGCTTGCCGTCTCTGACCATAGCCGATCGGTTGACTGGCGAGTCAACCAGTGCCGATCCGGGGTGTGGGGCCGGCGGCTACTGGCTCGGCAACGGCGAGCCGGCCGCGATGAAGAACCAGATCGCGAGGGCAACCGCGGCGAGCAGGACGGAGGTCAGGATCACTCCCTCGAGCACCGACATCCCGTGCGGGTCATCGCGCTCGTCGCTGAGGCTCTTCCTCCAGGCCGGCAGGTACCGGCTCGGAAGGGTCGTCGTCCCCGTGATCCGCAGGTAGAGAATGTTGAGGCGGGTCAGGACCCAGCCCATGACGACGATCGAGCAGACGATCCCGACGAAGACGATCATGTAAGGCCCGCCCGAGGGCTGCTGGGTCTTGGAGAGCATCGAGCCGATCCAGATCCAGCCGAGCGGGATCAGCGTCCACATCGAGAACGCCCCCAGAACCATCACCGCGACCACCACGCCGGCCGCGGCCCCGTTGACCGGCTGATGCCGCCTGACCTGCTCCTCCATAAGAAGCAGGGTACGCGAGCGCGTGCTCTGCGTCAGCGCGCCGAGCATTGCTTAGGCCCACGCCCACTCCCGCAGCCCCGCTGCTTCGAGGGCTTCGCACTCCACGTTCTCCTGCGACATCGCCTACTCGAGCCCCCGTGCCCCCGGCTCGCGCCACATCGTCGCCACCGTCCGCGTCTCGTCCGGCGTCTTGAATTCGCCCACCTGTTCGAACCCCAGCCGCTGATAACGGCGGTTGTTGTCCGGGTTGCTCGATTCGAGGTAGGCCGGGACGCCCTCGGCGTCGATGACCGCGAGGTTCTCGGCCAAGAGCCCCATCCCGAGGCCCCGCCCCCGATGGTCAGGGTGGATTCCGAGCAGGCTGAGGTAGTAGTGCGGCCGATCTCGCGGGTGGGACGCTTCGAAGCGTTCGAGCAGCTCCAGCAGGTCAACCGCGCGTGGACCGACGAGCTCGTTCAGCATCGGCTCGACCCGGGCTTCCTCCTCCTCGGTGATCTCGATGCCATTCGGTGGAATCCAGACCGAAGCCGCGAAGTAGTCCCCGCTCACCCAGACCCAGCGGTAGCGCAACGCGCTCTGGATCGTGAACCGCCACCACGCGGCGAGGTCCGCGCTCTCCGGGAACGCCCAGCTCCACAGTGGATCGGTCGCAAACGCGGCCGTGAGCGTGGATGTCAGGCCGTCAAGGTCGACTTCGGTCGCCACGCGGGGGTCTTCGTGCGACATCGCCTGCGCAGTATCTCGCCTGACGAAGCGACCACTCCTACAAGCGCGTGATAGGAACCCCGGCGGGTGACGATGGCCGGCTCATATGCGCATTCGGCGGTGGCGGGCAGCGGGACGATCGCCTGTGCGCTCGCCGCCTCGGCGAGCGCGGTGGGGAAGGTCCATCTGCTGGCTCGAAGCGACGTCTCGGCCCGGAAGGCCGAGGAGCGCGCCCAGGCCGAGTGCGCGAAGGTCGAGGGCGCGGCGCCGGACCGGGTCAAGGTCACGACCTCGCCGGGGGACCTGGCGCCGTGCGACCTAGTGGTCGAGGCGGTGGTCGAGGAGATCGACACCAAGGCGGAGCTGCTCGGCGAGCTGGGGGACGTCTGCCCCCACGCCGACCTGGCGACCACGACGTCGTCGTTTTCGATCGCCGAGCTGGCGAAGCGATGTGGCCATCCGCATCGGGTGTTCGGCCTTCACGTCTTCAACCCCGTCGACCGGATGGAGCTGATCGAGCTCTGCCTCCCGGAGGGCCTTCGCGACGGGGTCGCCGAGCGGGCTCGCTCGTGGTGCGAGGCCCTGGGCAAGACGGCGATCGAGGTGCCGGACCAGCCCGGGTTCGTGGTCAACCGGTTGCTCTTCCCCTACCTATTCGACGCTGTTCGCCTCGCCGAGCGAACGGGGATGGCGAGCGCCGACGTCGACGCCTGCCTCCAGCTCGGCGCGGGGCACCCGATGGGCCCGCTGAGGCTGCTCGACTTCATCGGGCTCGACGTCGCGGCCGCGATCGGCGAGAGCCTGTTCGCCGACACCGGCGAGGAGCGCTACCGGCCCCCCGGCCGGATCGAGGAGCTGGTCGGCGAGGGGAAGCTGGGGCGAAAGGGCGGCGCCGGCTTCTACGAGTACTGATTCAGGCGGCGGTGCGTTTCTGCTTGCCCGCCAGGTCCCAGATCACGTCCGCCTCCGAGATCCCCTGGCGCCGGGCCGCGTCGCTGACCGCTTCCCACGGCAGCTCGGCCTCGGGCAGCTCGTCCCAGCGGGCCAGGTCGAGCGACTCGAGGGCGCCGCGCAGGGCAGGCCCGAGGTGCTCTTCGGCACGGAGCACGGCTCTAAGGACCTCCAGTTGCTTGTCGGTGAGCTTGACCACCCACATGCTCGCCCCTTGGTTTGGTTGAGCCGGCAGGGTCCGCAACCTAGAGCCGTCCGCGGACGGAAGGTGGGCGTGATCGGCTACTCGGAGGATTGTGTCTCGCCGGCAGGAGCCTGGCGGGGAAACTCGCCGGTCGGCGAGCCGTGGATGCGGACCGCGACGATCCGGTTCTCGCGTACCGACTCGACCCTGATCTCGTAGCCGTTGGCGGTGATCCGGTCGCCGCGGCGCGGCAGGCGGCCGAGCTCGGAGAAGACGTATCCGCCGATCGAGTTGAAGGCGTCGGAGGAGACCGGGAGCTGGATCCCGACGTCCTCGAGATCGCCGAGCGACACGTGGCCGCGCACGTACCAGTCTCCGCCGGTGAGCTTGCGCATCGAGCCGGCCCGTGGGTCGGTCTCGTCCTCGATCTCCCCCACCACCTCCTCGAGGATGTCCTCCACCGTGACGATCCCGACCGTGCGCCCGTACTCGTCGGAGACCACCGCAAGCGAGCTTCGCTGGCGCTGAAGCTCGGCCAGCAGGTCGTCGAGCGGCTTGGTTTCCGGAAAGATCGGCACGTCTCTGACGGCGGGCTCGACCGAGGCATCGGCGCCGACGTTCATGTAGAGGCGCGCGAGGCTGTTGTTGTGGACCACGCCGCGCACCCGGTCTGGGTTGTGGTCCTCGATCACGATCAATCGCGTGTGGCCCGACGAGACGCAGCGCTGGAGCGCCTCGCCAACCGTCTCCGACGCGTTCACGCTGACCACGGCGGGGATCGGCGTCATCACCTCTCGGGCCTGCTGCTCGTGCAGATGAAAGACGCCGGACAGCATCACCGCTTCGCCGGGATCGAGTGAGTCGCCGGTTTGCGACTTGCCGGACTGGCGGATGATCGCCTTGACGTCCTCCTCGGTGTGCTGCTCCTCGAGCTGGCCGGGACGAACCCCGAACAGCCGCACGGTGGCGTTGGCGAGCCGCGTCAGAGCGATCGTGAACGGGCCGCTCAACGCCCGGAACGCGGCCAGCGGGCGTGCCAGGACGCGCGCCGTGCTCTCGGCTCGGGTGATCGCCAGCATCTTCGGCACCTGCTCGCCCATCGAGATGTGGATCGCGGTGACCAGGGTGAATGCGATCGCCACCGAAAGGCCGACGGCGACGCCATGAGAGAGGCCGCCGAATACGGGCTCGAGCAGTCGGGCGAGCGAAGGCTCGCCGAGAAAGCCGATCCCGATGGAGGCCATCGTGATCCCGACCTGGGCGGCGGAGAGGTACTCGTCGATCCGGTCCATCTGGCCGAGCGCCTGGTCAGCGCCACGGGCGCCGTCGCGGCTCAGCGTCTCGAGCCGCGAGCGCTTGGCCCGAACGAGCGCGAACTCGGCCGCGACGAAGAGCCCGTTCAGCACCACGAGCAACAGCAGGATTGCTAGAAGCAGGACGCTCAAGTGCTCGCCACTCGGCTCACCTCGGCCGGCGACGCCACGACGGCCATCCCCTCAGCGCAAGCGAGGACGTCGCTTGCCATATGCGGCCCGGTACTCGGAGGGTGGTCGTCGTCGCTCATCCGGCGGACGCCCGAAAAGTATCAGGGGCGCCTGCGGGGTCCGACGTGCTCGCCGGGGATTTGGAACCGGGCGCCCTCGGGCCTCTTCGGCAAGCCGTGGTCGGACCCGCGCGCGACGAGCATCGCGGCGGCGCGCTCGCAGACGGCCGAGATCGTCAGCGACGGGTTGACGCCCAGGCTGGTGGGAATGACCGAGGAGTCCATGCAGAAGAGCCCCTCATGTCCGAACACCTCGCAGCGATCGTCCACGACACCGAGGCCGGCGGAGTCGGCCATCCGGCAGCCACCCAGTGGGTGGGCCGCGTAGACGCCCGGCGTCTCGGCGAGCTTGAGGAACCTGCCGACGCCCCGCCGCTCGCAGATCGCCTTGATCGCTTCGTTTGCCGCTTCGCGGACCCGCACCGATTGATCCGAGAGCTCGTAGTTGAAGAGGCCGACGCCGACCGGGCCGCCGTTGGGCTGCACGAAGTCGCCCTGCCCGGGCGGCACCGCGTAAAAGGAGCCGTCGTTCGTGTCCTCGACCATCGCGAGGATCTCGAGATGGTTCGACCAGCTCGAGATCGAGCGCTTCTTCTGGCGCCCCCACCACGAGGGCTCGCCATGTGGGGCCCGGCCGTCGTCATAGAGGAAGTTGGTGAGCTGGGAGAGCAGGATCTCCTGGAGCGTGAACCGCGTGCCGTCGTGCTGGCGGCCGCGCCGCCCGACCCAGTGGTCATAGCTCATCACGGTGATCGGGCGCCCCTTGTAGAACTGGCCGTAGTCCGGCAGCCCCAGCACGTCTGAAACCTTGCCGGGGTTGACCTCGATCGCGGCGACGTGGTCGCCGTTCACCCCCAGGTGCTTGCCGAGGTGAGAGGAGAGCGACGCCAACGATCCCTCGAGCCTGGACCGCATAAGAATCGGCGGCGTCCCCATCGCGCCGGCGCAGAGGATCACCACCTTGCACTCGATGTCCTCCATCGCGCCCGCGGACCCCTTGGTCGCCGGATCGACGCGGTTGCCCTTCACGATCCAGCGATAGGGGCGAGCGTTCGAGGTCGTCACGTAGTTGACCTGCGTCAGCGGGCGAACCCGGACGCCGGCCAGCTCCGCCGACGCGAGGTAGTTGGTGATCAGCGAGTTCTTGGCCCCGAAGATGCAGCCCGTGTAGCACCACTTCGCGTTCACGCAGCGCTCCGGGCTGATCGCCAGCGGCACTCGATCGCAGCTTTGTCCGGCCGCGTCGAGCATGGCGGCCCAGATGCCCCCGGACTTCGAGACCATGTCCCAGCCGGTCGGGGCGACGCGGAGGCCGCGCTCGGCGCGGGCGTAGTACGGGTTCAAGGCCCGGCGGCTGATCGCCTTCGGCCACATGCGCCGGCGGGGGCCGTCATCGGGACGGGTGTCCGTTCGCTCGAACGTTTCATGGGGAGCGCGCAACGAGGCGGCCAGGTAGAGGTTCGAGCCGCCGCCCACCAGGTTCGCCAACACGATCTGCGCGCCCTGCCCCTGGACGAGCGCGTAGATGTCGGAGAGGCCGTCGACGTCCATCGACTGGCGGAAGTCCATGTGGCCCTTCCTCATCCCCCGCTCGAGCACCAGCACGCTCGGGTCTTGACCGGCTGCCCCGTACAGCTCGGCGAGCCTCCACGCCGCGATCGAGCCCCCGAACCCCGAGCCTACGATGCAGACGTCGACGCGCTGCGTCACGGCAGAGAGCCGCCGGCGGTCCGGCCGCGGGCGAGACGTCGGGCATAGGAGAAGTCGCGGTAGCCATGCGGGGCGATTCCCGGATGGCCCATGACCCGATATCCGGCAGCCCGGTTTCGGGTGGCCGCGGGCCGGCCATCGGCGTTCTTGATCGTCGCCGCGGCGCAGAACGCGGTGAAGGCCACCGCCGCTGCCGCCTCCCAGACCAGCCTGGTCGGGTTGGAGAACGCCAGCCCGCCCAAGCACGCGGCCTGGCGACGCTCGTAGTCGAGGGAGAGGAACAGAGCGCCATCCGCGACCGCGCCCTGCGACACGGCACGGGTCTCGAGCTCAGAGAGGAAGGCGGGAGCGAGGAGCTCGAAACCCAGCTTCGGGTTCTTGCCGAGCAGGAGGGCGTCGGTGTAGACCGCGCCATGCTCCAGATCAACCCCCGGAATCGCGTCCGGGTGGATCGGATGGCCGAGCTCGGTCCGGAGGCCAGAGACCTTCCTGCCCGGGATCAGGGTGTCGTAGAAAGCCTGAAGCGTGCCATCGGGGTCGGCGGGGAGGGTCTGCGCTCCAGCCGCCGCCGGCGCCGCCATCCGGTCGATCAGAGGAAGGGCGCCGAGGACGACGGCGCCGACGCCAAGGCTGGTCGCCCGAGCGACGAAATCGCGACGCGACAGGGCCGCGGCGAGCTCGTTTCGAACCGCGCCGGCAAGCGGTCTGGCCTCCTCCATCGAGCTCGTGACCGTACCTGGCGTCGCCGTGGTGCGCAAATGGGAACCGGCGCACGAACGGACCGTCGACGCTAGCCTCGCGCGCGGTGAGGACGAAGCTCGCGATATCGCTCGCCGCGGTGGCGGTCGCGCTGGTGGCGGCGGCGCCCTCGTTCGCGCGGCAGAGCCAGGTCGTCGGGCCGTGGAGCGGGGAGCTCCCGTTCAACTGCAACATCCAGGACGTCGGCACGGGCACGGACTTCCCCCATCCCAACGCCGACCCGTTCTGCGTCGAGTTCGACAAGCGAAGGCAGAACGTCACCGGCCTGGGGCTCGCCGACTTCCTCTCCAAGGAGCCGGCGCGAGTGGCTGCGGCGGTGCCGAAGTGCTTCTACTACCAGCGCGACCACTGGACCGGGTCGATCGTCCAGGGCCAGTCCCCCGAGCTGTGGCACTGGGACGGCGAGTACTTCTTCGACAAGGCGCGGGGCCTGGGCGGCGTGAGCGTGCACAACTTCCGGATCGGCGGGGTGCCGATGAACCCGGCCCCCTACGCGCCGGGTCCCTTGAAGCCGTACTTCCATGCGGGCGGGGGAGGCGGCGCGATGGTCCTGCTCAAGACCCGACCCGACCCGACCTGCGCGGCGAGAATCGACACGCCGAAGGAACGCCGCCGCGTCTATCGGGACTGGTACCGGCTGCTTCCTCGCTGACGTCTCGCAGGCACGACCTCACCGGCCCGCCGTGCCGACGAACGCGCGCCCGTGGTCATCGACGATCACGCACAGCCTCGGCGAGGGGCACGAGACGTCGGTCAGCCCGAACCGCCCATCGGCGTGCACTCGTGCGCGCTTCCATGCTCGGCTGCCCCCCGTCGGATCGGTGGAGACATAGACCACATCGCGGCCGCTGAAGCGGCCGACCGCCACGCAGAGCTTCTTCGACCCGCACGAGACGGCGCGGAGGCTCGCGCATGGCCGACGATCGCTCCCACCCGGGCGATGCCCGCCGCACTTCTCCCGCGGCTGTGAGGGCCGCCTGATCTCGGTCACCTTCCACGCCGATTCACCCCCGGTGGGACGGGTCGAGGTGAGCACCTGATTGCTGGAGTTGTCGCGGACGACCACGCAGAGGTGCACCGAGGGACAGGAGACGTCGCTGAGGCGGTTGGCGTGCGGGTCGACGAGCCGCCAGGCGTCCGCCCCACCGGTCGGGTCGCTCGAGCTGAACACCCTGTCCGCACGGACGACGCCCCCATTGAACCCCAGGGCGACGCAGAGTGACGGCGCTGCACACGAGATCTCGGCCGGGTCCCTCGATCCCCGCACACCCGGGATGCCGAGCTGGGCGACGTTCCAGGACGAGCCGCCCGATCGCGGGTCGGTGGAGGTCGCGACGAAGTTGAACCTGCCGCCGGCGACGCACAGGGACGACGAGGCGCAGGTGATGCCGCCGAATGAGGGGACGCCCGCGACGGGGTCGCTGCTCCAAGCGCCCGTACCGGCGGTCGGAGCGGTGGAGGTGAGCAGGTTGTCGTAGTAGTCGACCGCGACACACAGCGAGGCGGACTGGCACCAGATGTCGATCAGACCTCGCTGATGAACCTTCGCGACTCGCCAGGTGGCGGCGCCGCGAGTCGGTTGCGGAGAGGCGACGACGTGACCCAGGTCGCCGGTCGCCACGCAGAGCGACCTCGAGGCGCAGGATACATGCGTCAGCTCGTTGTAGCTCTTGACGGTCGCATGCGACCAAGCCGACCCCGCCACCGGTTCGCTCGACGCGACGATGCGGCCGTAGTCACCAACCGCCACGCAGAGCGAGGGCGCAGAACAGGAGACGCTCCACAGCGATGCTTCGGCGCCGGCATCCGCCCGTTGCCAGGTGGAGGCTCCCGCCGACGCGTCGGCCGACACGAGCACCCCACCGTCGCCCGTGCCGGCGGCGCACAGCTCGCGCGACGCACACGAAACGGTGTGCAGCGAGTCGGTCGGAAGGTCACCGACCGTCCACGCGCGCCGGCCCGCGGTCGGGTCGGTGGAGGTGAAGGCGTTGTTCTTGTAGCGACGGCTGACCGCGACGCAGAGCCTCGGGGAGCCGCACGAGACGTCTCTCATCTCGCGACCCCCGACCGGGGCGAACTTCCACGCGCGCCGCCCCCGGGTCGGGTGGATCGAGCTGAACGCCGCGCCCTTCGAGCCGAGCCTGCCGATCGCCACGCACAGCTTTCGCGACGGACAAGAGACGGCCCGCAGCCCTGCCTTGCTGTGCCCACGGTGGACATAGGCAAGCTTCCACTCCCCGGTGCCTCGGGTCGGGTGGGTAGAGGTGAAGACCCGCGCGTTCGCGCCGACGACGACGCAGAGGGATCTGGACGGGCACGAAACGTCGAATAGGTCGGCCTTCAGGCGACTGATGGTCCATCGACCTCCGCCGCCCGCAGGCCGCCGGGATGTCGCGACGAGGCCGCCCGCGCCAACTGCGACGCAGAGGGACTTCGAGGCGCACGAGACGTTCCTGAAGGGCGGCCGGCCCGGTACCCTGGCGACCTTCCAGGCCGAGGTGGCACCGCTCGGCCGCCTCGAGGTGACGACGTTGCCGTCCCCGTCCACGGCGACGCACAGGGACGCCGAGGGGCACGAGACGCCCTTGAGGTCAGCGCCACCCGTGAACGGAGGCTGGTGGTAGATCGGCTTCGCAGCGGACCACGACAGCGGCGAAGCGACCGCGCGGGGGAGCAGGAAGGTCAGCGCGACTCCGAGAACGCCGATCGCCACATACGCGTGTCGCCGGGCTGCGCCGCGCCTCTCCATTGACTTCCTCATCGGCCGGTCCAGGGTGCCATCGTCCGCGGTGCTTGGCAAGTCACCCTTGGTGTCGATCTTCGCCACCTGGCGCACCGGCATGGGAGGACCCGCCATCTAGAGTCCCGGGCATGTCCGGAGAAAGCCCCACTCCGAGGCCCGACGCCGCCGAGACGGCAACTCAGCAGGACGCTCCCTATCTCGACGCGCTCGTCGCCTATGCGAGGCGCCACCCCGGGCGCTTCAACGTGCCCGGCCACAAGGGCGGCGGTGGCGCCGATCCGGAGCTGGTCGACGCGTTCGGGAATCGCGCATTCGACCATGACGTCCCGGCGGGCGTCGAGGAGATCGACGTCGGCCAGGACTCACCGTTCCAGCAGGCTCAGCGACTGGCGGCCGAGGCGTGGGGGGCGAAGCGGAGCTGGTTCTTGATCAGCGGGGCGTCACAGGGCAACCACGCAGCCTGCCTCGCGCTCCGCCACTCCGGCCGTTCGGTCGTGGCCCAGCGCAACGTGCACTCGAGCACCGTCGACGGGATCATCCTTGCCGGCCTGGAGCCGACCTTCATCGCCCCCGAGCTCGACCCGACGCTCGGGATCGCCCACTGCCTGACCCCCGAATCGCTCGCCGAGGCGCTGGACCGGACCCCGGGGGCGATCGCTGCCCTGACCGTCTCACCGACCTACTTCGGAGCGGTCGCCGATGTGCGGGGGCTGGCCCGGGTCGCTCACGACCGGGGTGTCGCGCTGGTCGTCGACGAGGCCTGGGGCGCCCACCTGCGGTTCTCCGGGTTGCTTCCCTCCAGCGCCCTGGAGTCGGGCGCCGACCTGGTCCTCTCCTCGGTCCACAAGCTGGTCGGCAGCCTCACGCAGTCGGCGATCCTCCACCTCGGCGAGGGCGACCTGATCGACGAGGACGTGGTCGATCGGTGCGTGACACTGACCGAGTCGACGAGCCCCAGCTCGCTGCTCACCGCGTCGCTCGATGCCGCGCGCCGCCAGGCGGCCGTGAACGGCTCCGAGCTGCTCGCCGAGACGATCGCGGGGCTCGACTCCGCTCGAGCCGCAATCCGCGAGATCCCCGGGCTCGACGTGCTCGACGAGCGCCTGGTCGGCCGGCCGGGCGTCCACGGCTGGGACCCCCTGCGCCTCTCGATTGACGTCCGCGGCACCGGACGAACGGGGACCCGGGTCGCATCGCTGATGCACGACCTGGACGACATCAACCTCGAGCTGGTCTCCGAGAACGTGATCGTCGCCGTGTTCGGGATCGGGGAGGACACCGGCGCAAGCGCCGAGCGACTGGTTGCGGCGCTGCGCCACGCGGTCGAGGAGCTCGGCTCGAGCGCCGAGCCCCCGCCCCGGCCGTTCGCGCCGCCGCCGCCGTGGGGCAGGCTCGAGATGGCCCCCCGCGAGGCCTTCTTCGGCGAGCAGGAGGTGGTGCCGTTCTCGGGTGCGGTGGGCCGGCTGGCGGCCGAGTCCCTGGCCGCCTACCCGCCCGGCATCCCGAACGTGCTCCCGGGGGAGCGCCTCACCCAGGAGACCGTGGACTACATCAACGCCGTCGTCGAGCACGGCGGGTGGGTCAGGGGCGCTGTCGATCGCAGCCTGCGCACGGTCAGGGTGGTGCGGGAGTGAGCGCCCACCGCCCGTGGGGGATCGACTCCGAGCACGGCCGCCTCCTCGACGTGCTCGTCTGCCCCCCCGACAACTTCCGCTGGCTCTCGACCAGCGCGATCTCTCGCGCGACCCTCGAGGCCGGCCACCGGTTCGACCCCGATCTCGCCGCCAGCCAGCACGCCGAGATGGTCGCCACCTATGAGCGGGAGGGGGTTCGGGTGCACCGACTCGAGCCCGATCCGGCGCTCCCCTACCAGGTCTTCGCCCGCGACTCGAGCGTCATGACCCCGAGCGGAGCGGTGATCGCCCAGCTCCACCAGTCCTGGCGTCGAGGCGAGTACGCGGCGGCGATCCGGTTCTACGAGCGCAGCGAGATCCCGATCCGCGGCATGGTCACCGCCGGGGCTCTCGAGGGCGGCGACGTGATGGTCCTCGAGCCCGGGTGCGCCGTGATCGGCGCCGGCGAGGCTCGCACCGAGGAGCCCGCCGCCCGCCAGCTCGCCGGCTGGCTGGCCGACGACGGCTGGGAGGTGCGCGTCGAGCCGATCCCGGAGCGGTACGTCCACATCGACGTCCTGGTCGCCGTGCTCGCCGAGCGGCTGCTCGCGGTCTGCGCCGACGCCCTATCCGCAGGGCTGATGAGCTGGCTTCGCGGCCGGGGCTTCGAGCTGATCGAGGTCTCGGTCGAGGACGCGTTCCAGCTGGGCGGCAACGCGATCTCGCTCGGCGACGGGCGCGTCCTCTCGGTGGCGAGCGCCGAGGCGCTGAACTCGGCGATGCGGGCCCGCGGCCTGACCGTGCACGAGCTCGACCTCTCGATGTTCACCCTGGGCGGAGGCGGTGCCCACTGCCTGGCCCAGGCGCTTCGCAGGGAGCGGTGAGCGAGGGGCCGCCGATCGACGCCGGGCGGGTGATCGCCGACCTGCGCGAGCTCGATCGGCGAACCGGCGGACCCGAGGGCGCCCGGCGGGTCTGCTGGAGCGAGGAGTGGCGGGTGGCCCGGTCGTTTCTCGACGAGCTGCTCGCCGAGATGGGCCTCGTCTCGGAGCGCGACCCAGCCGGGAACCTGTGGGCGAGGCTCGGCGATCGGACCTCGCCGGCGCTTGGCCTCGGCTCCCACCTCGACTCGGTGCCCGCCGGCGGCTGGCTGGACGGCGCGCTCGGCGTGATGGCGGCGCTCGAGGTACTGCGAGCCTGGGCGCACCATGGCGAAGAGCTGCCGATGTCCCTGACCCTGATCGACTGGGCCGACGAGGAGGGCTCGCGCTTCGGCCGCAGCCTGTTCGGGAGCTCGGCCTTCTCGGGGCGACTCGACCCGGCCGAGGTCGCCGGCCTTAGCGACGCCGGTGGGCTGTCGATCGTCGACGTCCTGGCCGAGAACGGCGTGGCCCTCGACCGGGCGAGCGGGGCGGCGGAGAGACAGGGCGATCTAGCCGCCTATCTCGAGCTCCACATAGAGCAGGGGCCGGTGCTGGAGGCCGAGGGCGCGAGCGCCGCCGCGGTCGACGGATGCGCCGCGGTCGAGCGCTTCCGGCTTGTTTTTCGCGGCCAGACCTCGCATGCGGGGACAACCCCGATGGATCGCCGCCACGACGCCGGTTTGGCCGCGGCCGAGACCGCGCTTCGGATCGAGGAGGTCGGCCTTCTGCACGGCGGCGTCTCGACCACGGGCGGGCTGACCCTCGAGCCGGGCATCGTCTCGGCCATCGCGGGCGAGGCCGAGCTGCTGGTCGACCTGCGACACCCGGAGGCGGAGCCGCTGTCGGCGATGCTCGCCGAGGCGCTCGACGCCGCGCGGGCCGTTGCCGTGACCCGCGGCTGCGAGCTGGCGACCGAGGAAATCTGGCGGATCGCGCCGACCCGTTTCGACGACGGGCTGGTCTCTGCCGCGCGGCGTGCCTGCGCCGAGGTCGCCGGCTCGGACCGGGTGATGACCAGCGGCGCGCTCCACGACGCCGCCGAGGTCGCGCGCGTTCGCCCAGCGGCGATGATCTTCTGCCCGTCGACCGCCGGGATCAGCCACGCCGCCCGCGAGGACACCCCCGAGCCCGCGCTCGCGACCGCGATCGAGGCGTTCGGGCTGGCGGTCAACCGCGTGCTGATCGCGGGGCGGTAGCGGCGAGTGGGGCTCCGGCTCGCCGGGGCCCATCGCTAGTCTGGCCAGGTGGGCAACTTCGAGCGAATCGCCGCGCTTCCGGTCACCGTCGAGTCGTACGAGCTCGAATCCCACGACCGCGAATACGGGCCCGAATTCACGCGGCCCTCGACCGTCGTGCGGGTGCGCGGCGAAGGGCACGAGGGGCTCGGCGAGGACGTGGTCTACGACGTGCTAGACCACGTCGCCCACCGCGACGCCGGCCCCGTCCTCGACCTGAGCGATCCCTCCACCTTCGGCGAGCTCTGCGACTTGCTCGGCGAGCTCGACCTGTTCGCAAGCGCGCCTCCGGTCCGTGACGACACCTCGCGCCTCTATCGCCGCTGGGCCTATGAGAGCGCCGGGCTCGACCTGGCGCTGCGCCAGAACGGCGTGTCGCTCCACGAGGCGCTCGGCCTCGAGCCGAGGCCGGTGCGCTTCGTCTGCTCGACCCGGCTCGGCAGCTTCGGCGACGATCGACGCTCGAGCACCGAGCCGCTTCGAAAGCGGCTCGCCAAGCACCCCGGCCTTCGCTTCAAGCTCGACCCCGAGAACGACTGGGACGCCGACCTGATCGCCGAGATCCGGGAGCTGGCCGGGGTCGACGTGCTCGATCTGAAGGGGCTCTACCGCGGCACCCCGGTCGACGTCGAGACCGACCCCGAGCTGTATGCGGCGGTGGCCGAGGCCTTCCCGGACGCGTACCTCGAGGACCCCGATGTGAACACGGAGACGCGCCCCGTCCTCGAGCCCCTCGCCGATCGGGTCACGTGGGACGCGCCGCTCCACTCGGTGGTCGACATCGAGGGGCTCGAGTGGCGCCCGAAGGCGATCAACTCGAAGCCCTCGCGGTTCGGGTCGGTGCGCGAGCTGTTCGCGGTCTACGAGCACTGCGAGCGTCAGGGCATCGCGATCTACGGCGGCGGGCAGGGCGAGCAGAGCGTCGGCCGGGGCCAGATCCAATACCTCGCGTCGCTGTTTCACGCCTCGACGCCGAACGACGTCGCGCCGGCCGGCTACAACGATCCGAGCGTCCCCGACGGCCTCCCCGACAGCCCGCTCGACCCGGCGCCCTCCGAGACGGGCTTTCGCTGGGGCGAGTAGCACCGCGACGGGTCGACGTCGTGTAGCGTCGGCTGCGAGACCACCAACGACCGAGGGGACGCATGGCCGACAACTCCTTCGCCGCAGCGCTCAACGAGCAGATCGCCAACGAGTTCGGCGCCCACCAGCAGTACATCGGCGCCGCCGTCTACTACGACTCCGAGACCCTGCCCCGGCTGGCCGCCTTCTTCTACCGGCAGGCCGTCGAGGAGCGAAACCACGCGATGATCATGGTCCAGTACCTGCTCGACACCGACGAGGAGGTGCGGATCCCGGACATCGAGTCCAAGCGCACCAGCTTCGACGACGCGGTCGCCCCGGTCCGCATGGCGCTCGAGCAGGAGGAGCGGGTCGGCGAGGAGATCAACGCGCTGTTCAAGCTCGCCCGCGAAAACGGCGAATACCGCGCCGAGCAGTTCATGCAGTGGTTCGTCAAGGAGCAGGTCGAGGAGGTCGCCCTGATGAACGACCTTCTGAGGGTCGTCGATCGCTCCAGTGAGAACCTCCTCCTGGTCGAGGACTACCTGGCCCGTGAGCGTCCCGGCGAGGAAGGGGATCCCACCACGCCTCCCGCCGCCGGCGGCGGGCTGTAGGCGAGGCCGGCGCCGCGCCCGTTGACCGAGACGACTTGGGTGTCCGTCGGCCCCGGGCGCAGGATCACGACTTCGGTGGGCGCCTCCTCGAGCAGCCAGACTAGGTCCTGCCCGGAGAAGCCGCTCCGAGGAAGCGAGGTCGCCGGGACCACGACCCGGTCGAATCTCTCCTGTTCGAGCAGGCGTGTCAGCGCGTGCCTGTAGGAACGTCCCCGCTCGATCCTCGAGTCCACGGGAACGCCCTGGGCGGCGGCCCGCTGCTCGATCGCTTCGAGCAGCGGCATGCACTTCGAGGCGGCCATGGGAAGGGACGTGTCGAGCGGAAGGTGCATCGGGACGATCGCCAGGTAGGCGGGCATCAGGGTCGCGTCCTCGGCCTTGGCCAGCCGCAGCGCAGCGTCGAGCGTGCGGCGCGAGATCGCCCGGCCGGTGAAGGGCAACAGGATCTGATGGACGGTCGCCGGCCTCGAGCCGCCGAGCAGCCGGCGCGCGACCAGGAATCCGCCGATTCCGGCGATCACCAGGCCGAGCAGGATGAACAGCGCCTCCAGCGGGCTCACTCCTCACCCTCCTCCTTGTCCTTCTGACCCCGATGGGCGACGATTCGAACGTCGACCCCGCGCGGCGTCCTGCGCATCAACCGTTGGGGGAGCGGCTCGCGAAGGCGGGCGAGCCCACGCCGGGGGTGGGACTCGCCAACGAAGATGTACGTGCTGCCGCGGCGCTTGACGACGTCCGCCGTCGCCTCGACGACGTCGTCCCTCTCCTCGACCAGAAGGGTGGCACCGAGCACTGAGGCGAGTTGGCGAAGGGCCGTCAGCTGCCTCTCCTTGCGCTCCGTCATTCGCTCCTGGGGCTTCTTGACCCAGAGCAGGTCGAGATCCGTCCCCAACCGCTGCGCGGAGCGCCAGGCGCGTCGCACGAGGCGTTGAGAGCTCCGCCGGGGCCGGATCAGCGCCAGGATCCGCTCCCCGACCGCCTTCGGCACGTCGGCTTGGACGCCCTCCCCCTGCGCCTCGGGCGTCCGTGTCTCGACCACCAGACGCTTCGACTCGACGCTCTCGGCCACCTGCCGCAGCGAGACCTCGCGCAGCGCCGCGAGGTTCTCGATCCGGAAGAAGTTGTTGAGCGCCGCTTCGACGTTCTGGTCGGGATAGACCTTGCCGGCACGCAGGCGCGCGATCAGCGCCTCGGGAGTGAGATCGATCAGCACGACCTCGTCGGCCGTCCCGAGCACCGAGTCGGGGACCGTCTCTCGAACCCGGACGCCGGTCAGCTCCGCGACCTGGTCGTTCAGCGACTCGAGGTGCTGGACGTTGACGGTCGAGAACACGTCGATGCCGGCGGCGAGCACGTCAGCGATGTCGTCGTAGCGCTTGCCATGCTCGACCCCGGGGGGGTTCGTGTGGGCCAGCTCGTCGATCAGCGCCAGCTCAGGGCGGCGGCGCACCACGGCGGGGAGGTCCATCTCGTCGAGCACCGTGTCGCGGTAGGCCACCGTGCGCCGCGGCACGACCTCGAGGCCCCGGGCCTGCTCGATCGTGTCGCTTCGCTCGTGCGGCTCCAGGTAGCCGATCGCCACGTCCCTTCCCGCCTCGCGCTCGGCCCGGCCGTCCTGGAGCATGCGGTAGGTCTTGCCGACGCCCGCGGCCATCCCGAGGAAGATCTTGTAGTGGCCGGTCGCCGGAGCCATCTCACGCCCCGAGCAGATTGTGGATGATCAAATCGATCAGCTTGATCCCGATAAAGGGCGCCACGATCCCGCCGAGCCCGTAGATCAGCATGTTGCGGCGCAGCAGGGCCGGGGCCCCGATCGGCCGATACCGCACCCCGCGCAACGAGAGCGGGATCAGCAGGGGGATGATCAGCGCGTTGAAGATCACCGCCGAGAGAATCGCCGACTGCGGGGTGCCCAGCGACATCACGTTGAGCGCGTCGAGCGGCCCGCTTCGGCCCGCCGTGGCGTAGGTGGCGGCGAAGATCGCCGGCAGGATCGCGAAGTACTTGGCG
>JBOGZB010000026.1:0-5394 GCA_050697175.1 Solirubrobacterales bacterium
GCGCGGGCCCGGCCGCCTCGCTCGGCTGCGTGCCGCGGCCCCCCGAAGGCCGCTCCGGTGGCTGATCGTCCTCGCGACCATCGCCGGCGCGCTCGCGATCGCCTACTTCGCCTGGTTTCGGGACTCCTCGCTGGTCGCCGTCCACGACGTCAAGGTCGAGGGCGTTTCGAGCTCCGACAAGGGCCTGATCGTCAAGGACCTGACCCACGCGGCCCGCCAGATGACCACCCTGCACGTCCAGACCGATCGCCTGCTCGGCTCGGTGAAGGGCGCGCCGAGCGTCGAGTCCGTCACGGCTGACCCGAGCTTTCCCCACGGGCTGACCATCCATGTCACCGAGCGTCCACCGGTCCTGGTCGCCGTGAAGGGCGATCGCCGGGTCCCGGTGGCCTCCGACGGATCGGTTCTGCCCGGAATCAAGGTCGGCTCCGCCCTTCCCGCGCTCAAGGTCGACTCGGTGCCGCGCTCGGGGCGCCTGGCGGGCGCGGCGCTCGCCGAGGCGCTGGCGATCGGCGCGGCGCCCGCGCCGCTTCGCCCGCTGATCGAAGGGGCCTCCAGGTCGAGCGACTACGGGGTCGTGGTCGACCTGCGCGACGGCATCGAGCTGCGATTCGGAGGCGCGAGCGGCCTCGACGCGAAATGGGCCGCCGTCGCGGCGATCCTCGCCGATCCGCAGGTCACCGCGCTCACCTACATCGACGCCCGCGTGCCCGACCGGCCCGCCGTCGGGGGAACCTCGACCCCGACCCCGGTGACGACGCCCGTGACCCCGACCACGACGACGCCCGCGACGGTTCCCTGAACGACCAAAGACCCAACTCTCGACCCTGACCTGAGGCATCTCGAAAACGGCTGACCCTCGACTGATAGTCGAGAGTTGGCGCTTGCATGATTCCGTGCCGACCCCGGAACCCTGCGTTGACAGGGACCTCCAGATGCCTTACCTTCGTCTCAGGCTTGAGGCTCAAAGCGATCCGAAACTCTCAAGCATCGGTTTAGTCTCGGAACGCGCAAACGGGAGAACAACAGGCGAGAGGTCATGGTCGAATCCTCGTATCTCGCGGTGATCAAGGTCGTCGGCGCGGGCGGCGGAGGCACGAATGCCGTCAGCCGCATGGTCGACGCCGGCCTCAGAGGGGTCGAGTTCATCGCCGTCAACACCGACGTCCAGGCGCTTCAGGCGTGTGAGGCGGACATCAAGCTGCCGATCGGGCACCAGCTCACAAAGGGGCTCGGCGCGGGGGCCAACCCCGAAATCGGCGCCGGCGCCGCGGCCGAGACCCGCGACGAGATCAAGGAGGCGCTGAAGGGCGCCGACATGGTGTTCGTCACCGCGGGCGAGGGCGGCGGCACCGGGACCGGGGCGGCTCCGGTGATCGCCGAGATCGCCAAGGAGGAGATCGGCGCGCTGACCGTCGGAGTGGTCACCAAGCCGTTCGAGTTCGAGGGCAGCCGCCGCATGCAGCAGGCCCTCGACGGAATCGACAAGCTGCGCGCCAAGTGCGACACGCTGATCATCGTCCCGAACGAGAAGCTGCTCCAGGTCGTCGAGCGGCGCACCTCGGTCAGCGAGGCATTCCGGATGGCGGACGACATCCTCCGCCAGGGCGTCCAGGGGATCACCGACCTGATCACCACGCCGGGCCAGATCAACCTCGACTTCGCCGACGTCCGCGCGGTGATGTCGGAGGCCGGCTCCGCGATGATGGGGATCGGCTCGGCCTCGGGCGAGAACCGGGCCGCCGAGGCGGCCAAGATCGCCGTCTCCTCGCCGCTGATGGAGGAGTCGGTCGAGGGTGCGACCGGCATGCTGCTCAACTTCACGGGATCGGAGGACCTGAACCTGTTCGAGGTCCACGAGGCCGCCGACATCGTCGTCTCGACAGCCGACAAGGGCGCCAACATCATCTTCGGGACGGTGATCGACCCGTCGATGGCCGACGAGGTGCGGGTGACCGTGATCGCCACCGGCTTCGAGGGCTTCGAGACCCTGGCCCGGAGGCCGATGCAGCTCCGCGATCGCGCCCGGCGCCGAAACGTCACCGGGCTCGAGGACCGCGAGCGGCGCGACCTCGAGGTCTCCGACGACGACATCGACGTCCCCCCGTTCCTGAGGGGAAGTTAGCCCACTAGCCTGCCGGGGGTGGCAACCGCCGCCCTGAAGCGCACCCCGCTTTACGACGCCCACCGGGCGGCAGGAGCCAAGCTGGTCCCGTTCGCCGGCTTCCAGATGCCGGTCTCCTACGTCGGCGTCGGACCGGAGCATCTCGCGGTGCGGTCGGGCTGCGGCGTGTTCGACGTCTCGCACATGGGGCAGGTCGAGACCACGGGCCCCGACGCCCTGAGGCTGCTTCAGCGCCTGCTCTCGAACGACCTCGGCCGACTCGACCCGGGCGGCGCCCAGTACTCGGTGCTCTGCCGGCCCGACGGCGGGATCCTCGACGACCTGTTCACCTACCGCCTCGCCGACGACCGCTACCTGACGGTTACCAACGCCGCCAACCACGAGCGCGACCATGCGTGGTTCGCCGAGCACGCCGCCGGGCTCGAGGTCGAGGTGGCCGACGCGATCGGCGATCACGCGATGCTCGCCGTCCAGGGCCCGGAGGCGCGATCGATCGTCGGCGAGCTCGCCGACGGCGCACTGCCGCCGCGGATGCGGGTCGCGACGCTCTCGATCGCCGGTGCCGAGGCGCTCGTCTGCGGGACCGGCTACACGGGCGAGGACGGCGTCGAGCTGCTGGTGGCGCCCGATCAGGCCGCGGCGATCTGGGCGGCGCTCGTCGCGGGCGGCGCGGAGCCGGCCGGCCTGGCGGCCCGCGACACCCTCCGGATGGAGGTCTGCTTCCACCTCTACGGCAACGACATGGACGAGACCCGCAACCCGATCGAGGCCGGTCTCGGCTGGTGCTGTCGCGAGGAGACCGCCTTCATCGGGGCCGAGCCGGTCGCGGCGGCGCGCCGCGACGGCACCGCCGAGCGTCTCGCCCCCTTCGTCCTGACGGGGCCGGGCATCCCGCGGGCCGATAACCCGATCGTCTCGCACGACGAGCGGGTCGGCACGGTGACGAGCGGCACGCTCTCGCCCTCGATCGGGATCGGGATCGGGATGGGCTACGTCGAGAGCGGGCTCGCCGAGCCCGGGACCGAGCTCGAGATCGACGTTCGAGGCATCAGGCGCCCGGCGCGCATAGAGTCGAAGCCCCTGTATGAGCGAAAGGAGGTCAGCGTTGGCGGATGAGAGCTATCCGGACGGGGTCCGTTACCACCCCGAGCACGACTGGGCGCTGATCGAAGGCGACGAGGCCACCTTCGGGATCACCTGGTACGCGCAGGACGCGCTCGGCGAGGTGGTGTTCCACGAGTCCCCCGAGGTGGGCGCGCGGGTGGCGGGCGGCGAGGCCTACGCGGAGGTCGAGTCGGTGAAGGCCGTCTCCGACGTCTACGCGCCGCTCTCGGGCGAGGTCGTGGCGGTGAACGCCGCGCTCGACGAGCGCCCCGAGCTGATCAACGAGGACCCCTACGGCGAGGGGTGGCTGGTCAAGGTGAAACTGTCGGATCCCTCCGAGCTCGACGGGCTGCTGGACGCCGAGGCCTACCGGGCGCTGCTGACCGCCGACTAGCATCTGTGGCCGGCCCCACCGAGCGTCCGAGAGCCACTCCTTGACCCGCTACACGTCAGCAACCGAAGCCGATAGAGCAGCGATGCTCGAAGCGATCGGGGTCGAGTCGGTCGACGACCTGTTCGCCGAGATCCCGGCCGAGCTTCGCCTCGGCAGGCCGCTCGACCTCCCCGACGGCCTCTCGGAGACCGAGTGCTTCGACCACCTTTCCTCGCTCGCGGAGCGAAACGCCGACGCCGACGCCGAGCTGTGCTTCCTGGGCGCCGGGATGTACGACCACTACTCGCCCGCGATCGTCGACGCGATCACTCAGCGCTCGGAGTTCCTGACCCCGTACACGCCGTACCAGCCCGAGGTCTCCCAGGGCGGCCTCCAGGTGATGTTCGAGTTCCAGACCGCGATCTCCGAGCTCTGCGCGCTGCCGGTCGCCAACGCCTCCCTGTACGAGGGGCCGTCGTCGGTGGCATCGGCGGCCTACCTGGCGCTCGGCGCGACCGGGCGCCGCCGCCTGGTCGTCTCTCGCGGCCTCCACCCTCATGCTCGCGAGGCGCTCCGCACCTATTCGCGCGGCTTCGGCGCCGAGGTGGTCGAGGTCGGCCTCGCGGGCGGCACGACCGACGCCGCCGAGCTCGAGGCGGCGCTCGACTCCGACGCGGCTGCGCTCTGCGTCCAGAACCCGAACTTCCTCGGCGCCGTCGAGGACCTCGAGCTGCTCGCCTCGGCGGCCAAGGGGGCGGGCGCCCTGACGATCGCCTCGGTCGACGCTCCCACCCTCGGCGTCCTTCGCCCGCCGGGTGAGTGCGGGGTCGACGTGGCGATAGGCGAGGGGCAGCCGCTCGGCGGCAGGCTCGACTTCGGCGGGCCGTCGTTCGGGTTCTTCTGCGCCGCCTCCGAGCACCTGCGTCGGATGCCCGGAAGGATCGCGGGCGAGACGGTGGACGCCGACGGCCGGCGCGGGTTCGTGCTCGCGCTCCAGACCCGCGAGCAGCACATCCGCCGCGAGAAGGCGACCCACAACATCTGCACGTCGCAGGCCTTGAACGCGCTCGGGGGGATGATCTACCTGGCCTGGCTCGGCAAGCGTGGGCTGGTCGAGCTCGGGGAGCTGCTCTGCCGGCGGACCGCCTACGCCCGCGAGCGCCTGGCGGCGATCGACGGGATGAGGCTGCTGCACTCCGCGCCCGTGGTGCGCGAGTTCGCGGTCCGGCTCGACGCGCCGGTGGCCGGGGTACTGGATCGGCTGGCCGAGGAGGGCATCGCGGCCGGGTACGGGCTGGGTAGGGAGTACCCCGAGTACGAGGACGGGCTGCTGGTGGCGATCACCGAGCGGCGCTCGAAGGAGGACATCGACCGGTTGGCGGAAGCCCTCGAGCGCGCGATCGCCGGTGGCGATGGCGCGTTTGTGGCGGATAGCGACAGAAACGCGCCACGAGGGCAAGGGGTCGCGTGGTGAGCACGATCGCCGCCGATGCCCCGCCCGCCACGGCCGGAACCCCCACCGCGCAGCAACGGGAACCGGCAACGACGATCTTCGAGCGCTCGGTCCCGGGACGACGCGCCGGTACGCTGCCGGCCTGCGACGTCCCGGAGCGGCCGCTCGACGAGCTGATCGGAGCCCACCTGCTGCGCCGCCGGCCGCCCGAGCTCCCCGAGGTCTCCGAGCCCGAGATCGTGCGCCACTACAACCGGCTCTCGCGACGCAACTTCGACCTCGACACGGGGCCCTACCCGCTCGGCTCGTGCACGATGAAGCACAACCCGCGGCTCAACG
>JBOGZB010000027.1:0-2923 GCA_050697175.1 Solirubrobacterales bacterium
GCCTGCCAGTGGACCGACGAGCAGAACTGCGGGCACTGCCCGGCGCTGCCGTCGCAGTTCACCGGCACTAACCGCAACTGGTTCACGTTCACGAACGGCACCCACATCGACTCGCTCGACCCGGCGACGTTCAACCGCTGGTACGACTTCCTCGAGCTCTACGTGGCGCAGCGAAGACCGGCGCTCACGGCGGGTCAGAAGGCCCTGGCACCGGCGATCTACTCGAGCGCGATGGGCGTCTCGGGCGTCCAGCTGCCCCCCGACCCGATCCAGCAGAAGCCGAACTACAACGCCGCGCTGTCGGCGTTCGAGGGCCTGAAGCCGATTCGGATCCTGTTCGACAGCGGCGCCGGCGGCTCCAGCCCAGGCAAGCCGTACCCGGGCTTCGAGCGCTCCTTCGACCGCTTCCCGGTCCCGGCGACCCAGGCTCGGTCGTGGTTCCTGGGCGACAACGGCCAACTGACCTCGGGGAAGGGCCCGAAGGGCGCCGAGAAGTTCACCTGGGACGCCGGCGCCCGCCCGCCGACCGACTTCACCGGCAACACGGGATCGGGCGACCTTTGGACCCAGACGCCGAGCTACGACTGGACGCAGAGCCCCAAGGGCCACGCGCTCTCGTACGTGAGCTCGCCGCTCGCCTCCGACACGGCGGTGATCGGCGCCGGGGCGCTGACCGCCTGGATCCGCGCCTCGGCTCCGAGTGTCGATCTTCAGGTGACGGTCTCCGAGATCCGGCCCGGCGGCAAGGAGGAGTTCGTCCAGAACGGCTGGCTGCGGGCGAGCGAGCGAAAGCTCGACCCGAAGACGAGCACCCCGCTCGCGCCCCTGCCGAGCTACCGCAAGTCGGATTCCAAGCCGCTGCCGAAGGGGCGCTGGAGCAAGGTCACAGTTCCCCTCTACTACGAGGGACACGTCTACCGGACGGGGTCGCGGATCCGGGTCACGATCGCGGCCCCCGGCGGCGACCAGCCCGTCTGGGCGTTCGACGACACGGACCCCTCGGGCACCGCGACCGTCAAGCTCCTCCACTCGACGCAGGAGCCCTCGCGGCTCCTGCTGCCAGTGGTCTCCGGGGTCGGCGCGCCGACCGGACTGCCCCCCTGCCCGGGCCTTCGCGGCGAGCCCTGCCGCACCTACCAGGCGCTCGCCAACCGCGAGATCAACCCTCACTGAGCGGCGCTCGGGCGCGAGCGACCCCGGCGCTAGCCTGCGGTCGTGGATCCCGATGACGGTCTCGCCAAGCTCTCGTTCCGCTCCGCCGCCGAATGGGAGGGGTGGCTGGCCGACAACCATGCCCGGTCGGACGGCCTGTGGATCAAGATCGCGAAAAAGGCGACCGGGATCGAGAGCGTCCGCTATCCCGAGGTCCTCGAGAGCGCGATCTGCTTCGGCTGGATCGACGGACAGCGGCAGGCTCTCGACGACGAGCGCTTCCTCCAGAGGTTCACTGCGCGCCGGGCGCGCAGCAGGTGGTCGCTGATCAACCGCGAGACCGCCGAGCGGCTGATCGGCAAGGGCAGGATGCGCCCGGCGGGCCTCGCCGAAGTCGAGCGCGCCCGCGAGGACGGCCGCTGGCAGGCGGCATATGCGGGACCGAAGGCGAGCGCGATACCCGACGACCTGCTGAGCGAGCTGAGCGCCCGCCCGAAGGCGAAGGAGTTCTTCGAGGGGCTGAGCAGCCAGGATCGCTACGCGATCCTCTACCGGCTGGACGAAGCCAAGCGACCCGAGACCCGCGCCCGCCGGCTCGCCAGGTTCGTCGCGATGCTCGAAACCGGCGAATCGATCCACCGACCGTCCTAGGCTCCGGTGCGCATGAACTACCTGTTGGTCGGTGCATTCGGGGCCGCCGGCGCGATCGCGCGCTACGGCGTCGATCGACTGATCAGCGACGCGACCCATGGCCAATTCCCATGGGGAACCCTGACGGTCAACATCCTGGGAGCCTTCGCCCTGGGAGTCCTGGTCGCCTTGACCACGGAGCGCCTGATCGTCAGCGCGACGTGGCGGACCGCGGTCGGGATCGGGTTCCTCGGCTCGTTCACGACCTTCTCGACCTATGCGTATGAGTCAGTCCGCCTGGCGCAGGACGGAGCGCTCGGACTCGCCCTGCTGAACACGGTCGGCATGGTCGCGCTCGGCCTCTTCGCCGCGGTCCTCGGCCTTGCCGCTGGGAGGGCGATATGAAGATCGAGGGCGAGGGAAAGCTGCTTCGGATCTTCATCGGCGAATCGGACAAGTACCACCACAAGCCCCTCTACCAGGCGATCGTGGAGATGATGCGCGAGGAGGGACTCGCCGGGGCGACCGTCCTGCGCGGAGTCGAGGGGTTCGGCGCGCACAGCCGGATCCACAGCGCCCGTATCCTCAGCCTCTCAGAGGACCTTCCGGTCGTCATCGAGATCGTGGACCAAGCCGAGCGGATCGAGGCCGTGATCCCGAAGCTCGACGCGATGATCGGCGACGGACTCGTGACGCTCGAGCGCATCGAGGTGCTGGTCTACCGGGCCGAATCGCCCGAAGACAAGCCTCCCGCGGACTAGTTGGATGCGACCCTGGGCCGGTCGAGGAGCACGCCCGTCGCGCCCGCGACCGCGATCGCGGCCATCGCGACCGCCGGCCAGGCGCCGATCGCCCGGCCGAGCGGATGCGAGATGACGAACAGCGCCAGCGCAATCACGAGCAGTGCGATCGCGCGGCGCGGTCCCACGATCGAGAGTGCCGCGCGCCCGCACCATGCCCCCCCGGCGAGCAGCACGAGACCGCCGATCGCGCGTACGCCGGTCAGCTCGGCGACCCCGAACCCGGCGATGAACGTCGCTGCCGCGGCGAGCGCGACGCTGGCGCGCTGACTCATCCCCGAGACGGTACCCGGCGGTCGCTCGACAGTCTGCCCGCCCTTTCGCCATGACTTGGGCGGGCG
>JBOGZB010000028.1:0-1562 GCA_050697175.1 Solirubrobacterales bacterium
TCGGCGGAGCAATTCCCGCCACGCCGCCTGCTCGACCTCGCGATCGCGGCGGAGGAAGCCGGCTTCGATTCGGTCTGGACGAGCGACCACTTCCAGCCCTGGCGCCACACCGATGGCCACGCCCCGAATGCGCTCGTGTGGCTGGGTGCGGCCGCCGCCTCGACCACGCGCGTCACGCTCGGCACGAGCGTCCTGACACCGTCGTTCCGCTACAACCCCGCGATCGTGGCGCAGGCGATGGCGACGCTCGGCTGCCTGGCCGAAGGCCGCATCATCCTCGGCGTCGGCACCGGTGAATCGATGAACGAGATCCCGGTCGGCATCGAATGGCCCGAGCAGAGCGAGCGGTTCGCGCGGCTCAGGGAATCGGTCACCCTCATCCAGCAGCTGTTCCGCGAGGACTTCGTCAACTTCGCGGGTGAGTACTACACGACCCACAACGCCACCGTCTACGACCGTCCGACGTCGCCCGTCCCGATCTATATCGCGGCCTCGGGGCCCGCGGCGGCGCGGCTCGCCGGGCGGATCGCCGATGGCCTCATCTGCACCTCCGGCAAGGGTGCCGAGCTGTACACCGAGACGCTCCTGCCCGCCGTCGCCGAGGGTGCCGACAAGGCCGGGCGCGACGCCGACGGGCTCGGCCGAATGATCGAGATGAAAGTCAGCTTCGATACCGACAAGTCTCGCGCCATGGAGGACACGAAGGTCTGGTCCGCGCTGGCGCTGCCGGGCGAGCAGAAGATGGGCGTCGAGGATCCGCGCGAGATGGAACGCCTGGCCAAGACCGTGGAGGACGTCGCCCACCGGCGCTGGCTCGTCTCCGACGACCCCGACGAGCACGTCGAGCAGATCGCGACCTATGTCGACTACGGCTTCGACCACCTGGTCTTCCACTTCCCGGGCAACGACCAGGAAGCCGCGATCGCGCGCTACGCGGAGCTGATCTTGCCGAGGCTGCGGGCGCGCTTCGCCTGAGGGCCAGCGGCCCGCCTCGGCTGAGGGCCAGCGACCCGCCTCGGCTGAGGGCCAGCGACCCGCCTCGGCGTTGCTCCGGGTGCACGATTTGCACCGGGTGAACACAACCGCGGGTTCCAACCGGAATCCGCGGTCAAACGGGCCTCGATGTTGCCCCGGGTGCACATTCCGGGAAAGTTGCGGCCAACAGGTCGAGCTGAGCCGTGATTCGTGCTGCCGGTGCACGTTCCAGGGGGTCTCGGCCGCTTGTGCGGCGGGTTGTGTTCCCCGGGTGCAAAGCGTGCATGGGGTGCAACGGCGACGCCAGAGCCGAGCGGCGACGCCAGAGCCGCATGACGCAAGAGCCGAGCGCCGGCCGCCCCGGCTCCGCCACGCCTCAGGTCCGGGCGATGTTCCGGGCCGCGATCTCGCCGACCATGATGGCCGACAGGTTCGTCGGCCCGTGCGGGATGACCGGCAGGACCGAGCAGTCCGCGATCCACAGGTTGTCGTACCCGTGGACGCGCAGCCCCGGGTCGACCACGGCCAGTGGATCGCCGGCCGGTCCCATCCGGCAGGTGCCGACCGCGTGGTTGTAGGTGATGTAC
>JBOGZB010000029.1:0-3534 GCA_050697175.1 Solirubrobacterales bacterium
CGGTGTCGCCGAAGCCGATTGGCTGAGGCAGCCGTGGTTGGATGAGCTGCCTCGGCTGGCGCTGCCCGCGCCGGACACCACACTTGTGGTACTGGCGGCCCATCCCGATGACGAATCCCTCGGTGCCGGCGGCCTGATCGCCACCGCGGCGGCGGCCGGGGTCGACCGCGTCGGACTCCCCGAGTGCCGCCTCAACCTTGCTCAGGCGGCCGTCTACCTGTCGCTCGCGCCGAAATCGAATGCCTCCTACGTGGGGATCGGCCGGGCGAGCGCCCACGTTCGAAGGCACGGCGCGAAACCGCCGCCCGTTCACCTGCGCGACGCCCACTACCCCGGTGCCGCCGAGCTCGGTCGCGGCGTCGGGTACGTCTATCCGCACGACGAGCCGGACGGCTTCGCGGGCCAGCCGGTCATCCCGGAGGGCCTGGAGGGCGAGCGCTTCTACGAGCCGACCGACCGCGGAGCCGAGGCCGGGCTGGGCCGACGCCTCGATGAGGTCCGGCGCCGGCGCGAGGAGCCGAATGGGGAGGACGGCGCGTAGCGGTCCCGCCGGGGCGACGACCGGTCGCCGAGCCCCGGTGACCATAGAATCCGCGGATGGGCCAGCTCGAGTCCTTCAACCCCGCCACGGGCGAGCTGATCGGAACGGTCGAGACGCTCGAGCCGGCGCAGGTGCAGGCCGTGGTCGACGACGTCGCCGCCGTGCAGCCGGCCTGGGCGCAGCTCTCGCTCGCCGACCGGGCCCGCTACCTGCGGCAGGCCGCCGCCGTGCTGGTCGAGGAGGTCGACGAGGTCGCCCAGCTCCTGACCCGCGAGCAGGGAAAGCCGATCATCGAGAGCTACACGATGGAGGTCGTGCCGACGATCGACGTCCTCAACTGGTGTGCGGGCGCCGGGCAGAAGATCCTCGCCGACGAGCCGATCCGGATGGGCCAGGCCCTGTTCCTGTCGAAGAAGGCGAAGTTCAGCTACGAGCCGATGGGAGTGGTCGGCGTGATCGCGCCATGGAACTACCCATGGTCGATCCCGTTCGACGAGGTCGCGATGGCGTTGATGGCCGGCAACGGCGTGGTCCTGAAGCCCGCCAGCCTCACCCCGCTGCTCGGTGAGCGGATCCGCGAGACGTTCGAGAAGGCGGGGCTTCCCGAGGGCCTGGTAAGGGTGGTTCACGGCGGCGGCCCCGTGGGCGGAGCCCTGTGTCAGTCCACGGCGCGGAAGATCTTCTTCACGGGGTCGGTCGAGGTAGGCCGCAGGGTCGGCGAGGTCTGCGCCGCCCAGCTCAAGGGCTCGGTGCTCGAGCTCGGCGGAAAGGACCCCCAGATCGTCTGCGCGGATGCCGACCTGGAGAACGCGATCTCGGGATGCATCTGGGGTGGGTTCGCGAACGCGGGCCAGACCTGCTCGGGAATCGAGCGCACCTACGTGGTCGAGGATGTCGCGGCCCCCTTCATCGAGGGCGTCGTGCGGCGGGCGTCCGAGCTGGAGGTCGGGGATCCGACCCGGTGGGAGACCGAGATCGGCCCGATGGTCTCGTCCGACCAATTCGGCGTCGTCAGCGAGCTGGTCGACGACGCGATCGCCGCGGGCGCCGAACGGGTCGCCGGCGGCCCCCGGGAGGTCACGGGCCTGAGCGGCCGGTTCATCGCCCCGACGGTCTTGGCCGGGGTCGAGGACGAGATGCGGATCATGAAGGAGGAGATCTTCGGCCCCGTGGTCCCGATCATCGTGGTCTCCTCCGAGGAGGAGGCGCTTCGGCGGGCCAACGACTCGAACTTCGGCCTCGGGGCGTCGGTGTGGACCCGCGACCGCGCCAAGGGCGAGCGAATGGCGAAGCGAATCGAGTCGGGGATGGTGTGGATCAACGACCACTCCTACACCCACGCCGCCTGCCAGTGCTCGTGGGGAGGCGTCAAGGAGTCCGGCCTCGGCCGCTCTCACTCCAAGTTCGGCTTCTATGAGTGCGTCGAGATCAAGATGGTGTCGTGGGAGCCGGGGATGACCCGCGACTTCTGGTGGCAGCCCTACGACCGGACCCTGGGCGAGGCGGTCCGGGCGTCGGCGAGGCTTCTCTACGGTCGAAACGGCCAGCGCCTGCGGGCGCTGCGCGAGGGGGGCCTGCCCCTCGCAAAGGTCGGCGCCCGAACCCTTCGCAAGGAACCCCGGGCCTAGCCCGCCCCACCTCCGCGAACGGGCTCGCCGTCGCCCGGGCGCTGAGGACGCCTGCCTTTTGATGTCGCGGGTTTCCCCCTGCAAGCTGGGACAATCCGGGCAGTGCCCGAAGTCGCCCCTGCCCAGGAGACGGTCCCACCCCGAGCGGCGGGCGTCGAGGCGCCGGCGATTGCGGTCCGCGGCCTTTGGCGCGAGTTCGGCGAGGTGCCCGTGCTGCGCGACCTGGCGCTCGATCTGTTGCCCGGCGAGACGCTCTCGGTGCTCGGCCCCAACGGATCGGGCAAGAGCACCCTCGTGCGGATCCTGGCCACGCTCCTTCGCCCCACCGTCGGCGAGGTCTCGGTACTGGGGTGCGCACTCCCCCGCGAGGCCTGGCGAGCCCGGGGCAGGATCGGCTATCTGGGCCACGACTCGCTTCTCTACCGCGACCTGAGCGGGGTCGAGAACCTCCGCTTCCAGGCCCGCCTCCATGGCCTCCCCGGCGATGCGGCCGACCGGATCGCCGGGCTTCTCGGCCAGGTGCGCATGTCGCGCCGCGCCGACGAGCTGGTCCGAAACCTCTCGGCCGGGATGGTCCAGCGGCTCGCCGTCGCTCGCGCCGTGCTGCACGAGCCCGAGCTCCTGTTGCTCGACGAGCCCCGCTCCCACCTCGACCCCGAGGCGGCGGCCCTGGTCGAGCCGCTGCTCGGACCGGCGCCGGGCCGAACGCGAGTGATCGTCACCCACGACGTCGAAGACGGCCTCGGCGAGGGCGACCGCGTGCTGGCGCTGCGGGTGCGGGGCGCGGTCGCGTACTCCGGTCCGGCCGGCGGCCTCTCGGTCGGCGACGCCCGCGCGATCTACGGGGGCGCCCCGTGAGCACCAGGGACGCCGCGTCCGTCGCGAGACGCCCCCGGGTGCTCGGCGCCTTCCGGGCGATCCTGGCCAAGGACCTTCGGGTCGAGCTCCGCACGCTCCAGTCGGTGCCCGCGATGGCCCTGTTCGCGCTCACCACCTTCGTGCTGTTTCGCTACGGGCTCGATCGAACGACCCTGAGCGGGAGCCTGGCTGCCGGAGTGCTGCTCGCAACGGTGCTGTTCGCCGCCATCCTGGGGATCAACCGCCTGTTCGTCGCCGAGCGCGACGAGGGCGGCTTCGACGCGATCCGGCTGGCGCCCGTCGACGGCGTGGCGCTCGGCGGCGCCAAGGCCGCTGCACTGATCATCTACCTGATCGTTCTCGAGGCGGTCATGCTCCCGGCGTTCGGGCTGTTCTTCCTCGACTCGTGGGCCGGCCTCGCCCCCCTGGCAGGGGTGCTTCTGCTCGTCGACCTGGGGCTCGCCGCGCCGGGGGTCCTGGTCTCGGCGATCGCCGCCAACTCGCGGG
>JBOGZB010000030.1:0-9626 GCA_050697175.1 Solirubrobacterales bacterium
CCCCTACGTCGTGCGAAGGGAAGCGGACGTGGCCGCCGAGCCAGTTGTTCGAGAAGTACGCCCACGCGATCGGCCGGCCGGATAGGTGCTCGAAGGCACGGATCCGTGCCGCGCTGACCCGGTCCTCGGGGCCGCCGAAGTCCGGGAACGCGGCCCGATAGATGCGGTGGCCCGGCGGGGCCCGCAGGATGACCCCCGGCGGGTGGGGTCCGGGCGACGCGCCAGGGGATTCGGCGCCGCCGGCCGCTCCGCCCCCCAGCGCCGCGGCGATCGCCGCGGCCGCGGCCAGCGTCTTCGGCAAGCCCATCGCATCCATTGTCGCCGAAGGCCGAACTGCGCTGGACCATCGAGGGTTGTTCGGCCATCGGCTCCGAAGCGTCGGCCGTGATGGGAGCTTCGACGGGCTGGGGGGCGCGGGTAGCATGGCCGCCGATGACGGTGAAGCTCCCCGATGGGTCGGACCTCGAGCTCGAGGCGGGCGCGACCGGCGCGGACGCGGCGGCCGCGATCGGCCCCCGGCTGGCTCGCGACGCGCTCGCGGTCAAGGTCGACGGCGAGGTCCGCGACCTCGCCGCGCCGCTCGACGAGGGCGCCCGGATCGAGGTGGTCACCCCGGACCCGGAGGACCCCAGCGCCCTATGGCTCCTGCGCCACGACGCCGCCCACGTGCTCGCGTCCGCGGTGATCGACCTGTGGCCGGGCACCAAGGTCTCGATCGGGCCGCCGATCGAGGATGGCTTCTACTACGACTTCGAGTTCCCCGACGGGTTCCGGCCCTCCGAGGAGGACCTGGGCCGGATCGAGGAGCGGATGGCCGCGCACGTGAAGGACGACGAGCCGTTCGAGCGCTCCGAGCTGAGCGCCGCCGAGGCGATCGAGCGGTTTCGCGCCGCCGAGCAGCCCTACAAGGTCGAGCTGATCGAGGATCTGGTTCGCGACCAGGGCGTCGAGGCCGTGTCGCTTTACCGAAACGGCCCCTTCGTGGATCTGTGCAAGGGCCCGCACGGCCCTTCGACGGGCCGGATCAAGGCCTTCAAGCTGAGCTCGATCGCCGGCGCGTACTGGCGCGGCGACGAGTCGCGGCAGATGCTGACCCGGATCTACGGCACGGCGTTCTTCAGCGCCGCCGACCTCGAGCTCCACCTCGAGCGCCTCGAGCAGGCGCGGGCCCGCGACCATCGCCGCCTCGGCCCCGAGCTCGGCCTGTTCACCCTGCGGCCCGAGTCTCCGGGGATGCCGTTCTGGCTGCCGCAGGGGATGGTGCTCCTGCGACTCGTCGAGGGGCGGGTGCGCGATCAGCTCGAGCGGCGCGGCTACCTCGAGATCAAAACCCCCCAGATCCTCGACCGCGAGCTGTGGCGGCGATCCGGCCACTGGGACAACTACCGCGAGGAGATGTTCTTCATCGAGGCCGCCGAGGGGGCACGCGACGACGAGCGCGGTTACGCGGTCAAGCCCATGAACTGCCCCGGCGCCTGCCTCGTCTATGCCTCGGAGCGCCGCTCCTACCGCGACCTGCCGCTCCGGCTCGCCGAGTTCGGGCTCGTGTCGCGAAACGAGCGCGAGGGTGTCCTGCACGGCCTGCTGCGGGTTCGGGCCTTCACCCAGGACGACGCTCACGTGTTCTGCCGGCCCGAGCAGATCACCGACGAGGTCGACTCGATCTGCCGCGCGATCGACGAGCTCTACGCGACCTTCGGGTTCGACCAGGTCCGGGTCGAGCTCTCGACCCGGCCCGAGAAGCACATCGGCACCGACGAGCAGTGGGACCACGCCGAGGGGGCCCTGCGCGAGGCGCTGGAGCGTCAGGGCCGCGCGTTCGACACGAGCCCCGGAGAGGGGACGTTCTACGGTCCGAAGATCGACTTCCACATCACCGACGCGCTGGGCCGCTCGTGGCAGTGCGGCACCTGCCAGCTCGACTTCCAGATGCCGGGACGCTTCGACCTCGTCTATCAGGGCTCCGACAACGCCGAGCACGTCCCGGTGATCATCCACCGGGCGCTGCTCGGCTCGATGGAGCGCTTCGTCGGGATCCTGATCGAGCATCACGCCGGCCGCTTCCCGGTCTGGCTGGCGCCGACGCAGGCCCTCGTCCTGCCGGTCGCCGACCGCCACCGCGACTACGCCTCCGAGGTCGCGGAGCGGCTGACAGGCGCAGGGGTGAGGTGTCGGACCGACGACCGCTCGGGTTCGGTCGGCAAGAAGATCCACGATGCCGAGGTCGCCAAGCTCCCCTACATGGTGGTGGTCGGCGATCGCGAGCAGGAGGCGGGCGCGGCGTCGGTTCGCTCCCACGAGACCGGTGACCTCGGCCAGATGTCGATCGAGGATCTCGCCGAGCTGATCTCGGGCTCCGCGCCGGCGGCCTAGCAGCCCCCGCGGGTCACGCAGGGGCGAAGCACCCGCAGTCCCTTCCAGGGGATCTCCGAGTTGAGGTTGAACCAGTAGCCCGGATGGCCCCCGCGATGGCTGTCGTTCGCGTAGCTCGTCGGGGCGAGACCGAGCCGCTCACCCAATCGAGCCAGGGGATCGGGACGGCCGAAGCTCGTGTAGGTGGCCGGCCCCTCGAAGCTGAACCCCCACCAGTCGGGGTTGCCGGTCGTGTCGTTGACGTAGGCGCCGTAGCGCTTGAGCGCCAGCGCGATCGCCCGCCTCCAGCCCGGCATCCGGTCGAGCTCGGAGCGGCTGACCCTGAGCTGGAAGCGCGACCCGAGTCGCGGGGCGTCGCGCGCCGGCAGCCCCGCGGCGGCGCACGACAGGGCCGGGCCCGTCGCCGGGTACACGGCCCTCCCGCGCACGCACGGAACCGCCATGGTCAGCGCATGGTCGATCCGGCCGCGTGCCAGCTCGGGGCCGCGGATCAGTCCGGCGAGGTTGCCGAACCCGGCCGCCACCCCGCCTGACCCGAGGCCCTTGCCGTCGATCCGGGTCCGCCCGCCCCAGCCGAAGTCGAGGCTTCCGCCTTGGGGGGGCTTGCGGGTCACGTGCCACAGGTCGTACTCCCAGCCGGTCGCCGGATCGACGACCGTCATGTGGGCGTCGTGGTTGTCACCGGGCCGCGCGACGCCCCCCGTCGGCTGAGCCGCGGCCGGGACCGCGACCCTCATCCCTTCGATCTCACAGCGGCCCCACGGCTTCGCGCAGTGCAGGCGATAGGTCGGGTCGCCGGGCCGCGAGTAGTAGGTCGGGCTGCCGCCGCGGCTCGGGTCGCCGGCGACGAGCGAGCTGACCGGCGCGCCCGCCAGCAGGTGGCGGACGATCACACCGGAGCCCGGGCTCGCGGCCGGGGCGCCCCCGATCGGCCGGTTGAACGGGCTTTGGTCCGAGTAGGGACGCCAGCATGCCGAGGGCCAGCTGCCGACCCCGGCGGCGCCGAGGCGGTCGCTCGGCTCGCAGCGCGCGTGGAGCGCCCCGAGGGGCGCGTGGGCGAGCAGGCTCGCGGTCACCAGCACAAGCGCCAGCATCGCCGTTCAGGTTAGGGCTGCCACTCGCCCGCCTGGCCGCAGTTCCCGTTTTCGACCGTCAGTCGGCGTCGCCTCTATACTCCTCGCCGATGAAGGGGACCCGCGCCACGCGCCGCCGCTAGCGCCCGTGCTGCTTGATTTCGTCCGTCTCGTCCGTCCGATCCCGTCTGAGCCTCGCTAGCTTGATGCGCCTCACCAACCTCTAGTGGCGAACCCGCGCTTCGACCGCTCGCCCCCCGAACGCGACCCGACTCGGATCAACGAGCGGATCCGGGTTCCCGAGGTCAGGCTGATCGACGAGGAGGGAAACCAGGTGGGGATCATCCCCATCGACAAGGCCCTGGCGCTCGCCTCCGAGCGCGACCTCGACCTGGTCGAGGTCGCACCCGACTCGCGCCCCCCGGTGGCCAGGCTGCTCGACTACTCGAAGTACAAGTACGAGCAGGAGCAGAAGGCCAAGGCGGCCCGAAAGCACCAGCAGCAGATCAACGTCCGCGAGATCAAGCTGCGCCCGAAGATCGCCACCCATGACTACGAGACCAAGAAGGGCCATGTGGAGCGCTTCCTGCGACAGCAGGACAAGGTCAAGGTCACGATCATGTTCCGGGGTCGCGAGCAGGCCCACCCCGAACGCGGGCGGGCGCTCCTTCAGCGCCTTTACGACGACATCGAGGATCTCGCGACGATCGAGCAGGAACCCCTCCAGGAGGGGCGAAACATGAGCATGCTCCTGGCCCCGGTCCGGATCAAGGGGACCGACGCCGAGCGCTCGGCCGCCTGACCAAGGTTATTTGCTGAGGAGCCTTGGCTCCGAAACAGGCATGTCAGGGCGCCGTAGGCGCCCGCAAGGTATTCAAACGTCCCGCGTCGTCTGCTTCAATAGCCGTCCGATGCCGAAGATGAAGACCCATTCCGGCACCAAGAAGCGGTTCCGCAAGAGCGCGACCGGAAAGCTCCGCGGCCGCCGCGCGTACTCCAGCCACATCCTGGAGAAGAAGTCGCCGAAGCGAAAGCGTCGGATGAGGATGCCGACCGAGGTCGCCCCCGCCGACGCCGAGCGGGTGCGCACACTGCTGGCCGGGAAGGGCCGCTAGGGGCCAAAGGCGATGAGCCGTACCACCAACGCCGTGGCGCGAAAGCGCCGCAAGAAGAAGGTCCTCAAGGAGGCCAAGGGCTACTTCGGCCGCAAGCACTCGAGCTATCGCCTCGCCAACGAGCAGGTGATGCGCTCGGGGAGCTACGCCTATCGCGATCGGCGCGCCCGAAAGCGCGATTTCCGGCGACTTTGGATCGTCCGCATCAACGCGGCCGCTCGCCGAGAGGGGACCACCTACTCGGAGTTGATCCACGGGCTCGATCGGGCCGGTGTCGAGGTGAACCGCAAGATGCTCGCCGACATCGCCGTTCACGACCCCGAGGCGTTTCGCCGATTTGCCGAGCTAGCCCGGGAGGCCACCGCGGCCTAGACGCGGAACGGCGATCACTCGAGACTCCCGGGCGGCCCACCATGTGGACCGCCCTTTTTTTCGCCCGATGCCAGACCACGGAACATTGATCACCTCACCCCACAACCCGAAGCTGAAGCGGATCCGCGGGCTCCACGCCCGTCGCGAGCGCGCTCGAACCGGGTTGTTCATCGCCGAGGGCGAGGACCTGGTCGCAGCCGCGGACGCCGCCGGCGTCGATCCCGAGCTGACCCTGGTCGCGGGCCGCGACGTCGAGCCGGAGCTGCTCGACGCGGTCAGCACCCTGGGATCGGGAACCAGGGTGATCGGGGTGTACGAGCAGCGGTGGACCGAACCCGGCGGGAGCCTCTCGGTCTTCCTCGACGGTGTGGGCGACCCCGGGAACGTCGGGACGATCATCCGCGCGGCCGACGCGCTCGGCGACGGCCCCGTGGTCCTCGGCTCCGGGTGCGCCGACCCCTACTCGCCGAAGGCGGTGCGAGCGAGCATGGGGTCGATCTTCGCGCGTTCCCCGGCGAGGGCCGGGATGGAGGAGCTCGCCGCGACCAAGATCGCGCTCGACGCCGGGGCCGACGCCGAGCTCTCCGGGCTCGAGCCGGCGCCGCCGGTCGTGATCTGCCTCGGCGCCGAGCGTGCCGGACTCTCCGAGGAGCGGTTGGCGAGCGTCGATGCTCGGGCGCGAATCCCGATGCGGCCCCGGGGCCCCGAGTCGCTGAACGTGGCCATGGCGGCCACCGTGGCGCTTTACGAGCTGGGAACTAGGATGGCCGCCCGTGCCTGACGTCCAGGGAATACTCACCGAGCTCCGCAGCGAGGCGCAGGCGGCGATCGCCGCGGCCTCCGACGCGGCGACGGTCGAGGAGCTCAGGGTCCGCTACCTGGGCCGCAAGGCCGAGCTGACCGGGATCCTGCGCGGGATCGGCGAGCTCCCGGCCGAGCAGCGAGGCCCGGTCGGGTCGGCGGCCAACGAGGTCCGTGAGGCCCTCGAGGCAGAGCTTCAGGCCCGGGGCGCCGCACTCGAGGCGGCCGAGCTCGAGGAGGGCCTCGCGGCCGATGCGATCGACGTCACCCTGCCCGGCACGCCGACTGCCCCGAGCGGCTCGATGAATCTCCTGCTTCGCACGATCCGCGAGGTCGAGGACGTCTTCGTGGGGCTCGGCTATCGGGTCATGGAAGGGCCCGAGGTCGAGCTCGACTACTACAACTTCACGGCGCTGAACCACCCACCGGGCCACGCGGCGAGGACGGCCCAGGACACCTTCTACGTCGATCCCGGGAGCCTCGACGACGGGCTGGCCATCCGCGCCGCGCCGACCGCGGCCGGTGAGTCGGTCGAGGACCGCGTGCTGGCGCCTGGCCCCGAGGACGTCGTGCTGAGGACCCACACGTCTCCGATGCAGGTCAGGGCGATGGAGACGCTCGAGCCGCCGATCTTCGTGGTCGTGCCCGGCCGCTGCTACCGCAGCGACCCGTTCGACGCGACCCACAGCCCGATCTTCCATCAGGTCGAAGGCCTCGCGGTGGGGGAGGGGATCACCCTGGCAGACCTCAAGGGCACCCTCGACGAGGTCGCCCGGGCGCTGTTCGGGCCGGACCGCGGGACGCGCTTTCGGCCCGGGTTCTTCCCGTTCACGGAGCCGAGCATCGAGGTCGACGTCTCGTGCTTTCGCTGTGGCGGCTCGGGGTCGCTCGACGACGGGTCGCGGGACTCGCTTTGCAAGGGGACCGGGTGGATCGAGATCCTCGGCGCGGGGATGGTCGACCCGAACGTGTTCGGCTTCGTCGGCGGCCCGTACGACCCCGAGACCGTCCAGGGCTTCGCGTTCGGGATGGGGATCGAGCGGATCGCGATGCTGAAGCACGGCGTGCCCGACCTGCGCAAGTTCTTCGAGAACGACGTCAGGGTTCTGGAGCAGTTTCGATGAGGGTTCCCGAGCGCTGGCTGCGCGAGCATTGCGACCCCGATCTCTCGCTCGAGGAGCTCGGCGACCTGATCGCGCTGCGGACGACCGAGGTCGAGCGGATCGCCCGCTTGGGCCCGCCGTCAGGCGACGGTTTCGTGGTCGGCTCGGTCCTCTCGGTCGAGCGCCATCCCGACGCGGACCGGCTCAGCGTCTGCGAGGTCGAGACAGGCGACGGCCCCAGGACGATCGTCTGCGGCGCCCCGAACGTCGCCGCCGGCCAGACCGTGCCGGTGGCGCTCCCAGGCGCCGTGATGCCCGGGGGGGAGAAGCTTCGGCGGGCGAAGCTCAGGGGCGTCACCTCGGACGGGATGATCCTCTCCGAAGCCGAGCTCGGGCTGGGGGACGACGCGGACGGGATCGCGGTGCTCCAGCAAATGCCCGCGACCTCCTCGTCTTCGACTCCGGGGGCCGCGGGGTCTGCGGCGGGGCTGGCTCCCGGCACCCCGCTGTCCGAGGTTCTGCCGATCGCCGAGTCGGTGCTCGAGCTCGAGGTCAACTCGAACCGCGTCGACTGCCTGGGCGTCTACGGGGTGGCCCGCGAGGTCCACGCGATCACCGGAGCGCCGCTCGCGGAAGCTCCCTGGGCCGAGGATGCCGAGGCCGCAGGCGACGCGGCCGCGTCCGACCTCGCCTCGGTCGAGGTCGAGGTTCCCGAACTCTGTCCGCGCTTCACGGCGCGCGCGTTCACGGACGTGACGATCGGCCCTTCGCCCCTGTGGCTGAGGGCGCGGCTGATCGCGGCCGGGCAGCGCCCGATCAACAACCTGGTCGACATCACCAACTACGTGATGCTCCTGACGGCCCAGCCGCTCCACGCCTTCGACCTCGATCGGGTGCCCGACGGCCGGCTGATCGTCCGCCGCGCCCGCGACGGAGAGGGCATGACGACCCTCGACGGGGTCGAGCGGGCCTTCGACGGCGAGTCGGTGCTGGTCTGCGATTCCGACGGGCCGGCCGGGATCGCCGGGATCATGGGCGGGCAGGTCTCGGAGGTGTCCGATTCCACCACCCGTGTCCTGCTCGAGGTCGCGACCTGGAACGGCGTCAACATCCTGCGGACCTCCCGCCGGCTCGGCCTGCGCTCCGAGGCCTCGAACCGGTTCGAGAAGCAGCTCCATCCCGAGCTGACCCTGCGGGCGCAGCGGATCGCCTCGCGGCTGATCGTCGAGCTGTGCGGGGCCGAGCTCGCCCCCGGGACGATCGACGAGGCAGCCGAGATCCCCCCGGCGCGGCGCGTCGGGATGCGGGTCTCGCGCCCCGAGTCGCTGCTCGGGATGCGCATAGAGCCCGCCGACTCGACGACCTACCTCAAGCGACTTGGCTTCGGGGTCGAGCGCAAGGGCGACGACCTGATCGCCGAGGTGCCGGCTGATCGCCACTACGACGTCAGCCGCGAGGCGGACCTGGTCGAGGAGGTCGGGCGGATTCACGGCTACGACCGTCATCTTCCGGCGACCCTCCCGGCGAGGAGCGGCCAGGGCGGGCGGCTGACCCGTGAGCAGGCCCTTCGCCGCCGCGCCGAGGACGTGCTGCGGGATCTGGGCTTCGACGCGGTGGTCAACCTCAGCCTCGTCGACCCGGGAATGGCGAGCCGCCTGCGGCTCGACGATGACGATGCCCGCCGCCACCCGATCCGGGTCTCCAATCCGCTCTCGAGCGATCACTCCGAGCTTCGGACGATGCTGCTCGGCTCGCTGCTGGACGCCGCTCGCCACAACCTCGCCCGGGGCGCCGGCCGGGTGGCCCTGTTCGAGTCGGGCAGGGCCTACCTGGCCAGCGGTCGCTCGGAGGGCGGAGGGGTCGCGGGCGGCGAGTTCGCAGGCCGTCGGGGGCCGCCCGCCTTCGAGCCCCACTGCCTCGGCGCGCTCGCGGCGGGCCCTCTCGTGGCTCCGAGCTGGGGCCGCTCCGAGCGCCCGACAGACTTCTTCACCCTGAAGGGCGTCCTCGAGGCGCTCGCCTCGCAGCTCGGGACGGCGGTCGAGGTCTCGCCCGCCGAGATGCCGTTCCTGCATCCGGGCCGCTCCGCGCGGGTGGCGCTGGGCGGCCTCGAGTCCGGGTGGCTCGGCGAGATCCATCCGCTGATCTGCCGGGAATGGGACGTCGAGGCCGCGACCGGCTTCCAGGTCGGCCTCGCCGAGCTGATCGCGGGGTCGTCGATCGGCCGGGAGCACTACGAGGACGTGACGACCTACCCCTCGATCCACCAGGACCTGGCGATCGTGGTCGAACAGGGAGTGCCCGCCGCCCGGGTTCGCGAGGCCGTCCTCGAGGGCGGGGGAGACCTCCTCGACCGCGCCGAGGTGTTCGACGTCTACCAGGGCCAGCAGGTGGGGGAGGGGCGAAAGAGCCTCGCCCTTCGGCTCGAGTTCAGGGCCCCCGACCGCACCCTGACCGATGCCGACGTCGCCGAGCCCAGGGCCGCGATAGACGCGGCGCTGGCCGAGATCGGGGGGTCGCTGCGTGGCTGACGCCAGGGTCCTCGTCGCGGGGGCGTCGGGCTTCGCCGGTGCCCTTGCCGCCCAGCTCGTCTGGGAGCACCCGAGCCTCGAGCTGGCCGCGGTCACCTCCCGGGGCGACGCCGGGACGCCGCTTCGCGAGCTCTATCCCCGCTACCGGGTGCCGCTCGTGCTCTCCGAGCTCGATCCCGCTTCGCCGCCCGACGTCGACGCCGCCCTGATCGCCTACCCCCACGGCGCCGCGGCGCCGGTGGGCGAGTCGCTTCGCTCACA
>JBOGZB010000031.1:0-2243 GCA_050697175.1 Solirubrobacterales bacterium
GGCGATCCCACCGCGGCGATCAGGATGTCCGCCTCGCGGCAGCGCGCCGGCAGGTCCTCGGTGCGCGAGTGGCAGACGGTCACCGTGGCGTCGGCGTTCAAAAGCAGGCTCGCGACGGGGCGGCCGACCAGGATCGAGCGGCCGATCACCACGGCCTCGGCGCCGCGCGGCTCCACGCCCGCATGGGCGAGGAGCTTCATGACGCCCTGCGGGGTGCAGGGCACCAGGCCCGGACGCCCCTGGGCGAGCCGCCCGGCGCTGCCGGCGGTCAGGCCGTCGACGTCCTTTCCCGGGTCGATCAGGGAGATCACGGCGTCCTGGTCGATCTGATCGGGAAGCGGGATCTGGACGAGGATCCCGTCCACCCCGTCGTCGGCGTTCAGCTCGCCGATCAGGCCGAGCAGCGCGTCCTGGGAGGTCGAGGCATCGAGACCGTGGTGGATCGAGCGCATCCCGATCTCCTCGGTGCTCTTTCGCTTGTTGCCCACGTAGACGTGCGAGGCGGGGTCGTCGCCGACGAGCACCGTCGCGAGCCCCGGCGCGCGGCCGGAATCGGCCGTCAGCTCCTCGACCTCGCGGGCGACCCTGGCGCGGACCTCGGCCGCGACCGCCTTGCCGTCGATCACCTGGGCGGGCAACCGGCTATCCGGCCTTTCGAAGCGGCGCGTAGTCGGCCATCAGCTTTCGCTCGGTGGCGTCGCCCGCGAACCTGACGACGAGCAGGTTGCCGCTCTCGATCCCGGTCACGACTCCCTCGCCGAAGCTCGCATGCACGACGTCGTCGCCGACCGCGAAGTCGAGAGGCGTGGCGTGCGGCTGGCGACGCTCGGGCATGTTGAGCCCGCTCCCGCCGAGCCCGCCACCGCTCGGCCATCCGGTCGACGAGGACGAGGTGCGGCGCTCCACGCATTCCTCGGGGATCTCGGCGAGGAAGCGCGAGGGGAGGTTGTAGCCGCGACCGCCGTGAAGGGTGCGCCGCCGCGCGAAGGTCATGCACAGCCGCCGGCGAGCCCTGGTCACGCCGACGTAGCAGAGGCGCCGCTCCTCCTCGAGGTTTCCCTCCTCCAGAGAGCGCATATGCGGGAACACGCCCTCCTCGCACCCGATCATGAACACCGCCCCGTACTCGAGGCCCTTGGCGTTGTGGAGGGTCATCAGCGTGCACATGCTCTCGCCGTCGGCGATCGAGTCCTGGTCCGTGTAGAGCGAGATCTGGGCGAGGAACTCCTCGAGCGGGCTCACGTCGCTGTCGCCCTCGACCTCGCGGTTGGCGTCGAACTCGCCGGCAACGCTGATCAGCTCCTCGAGGTTCTCGGCCCGCCCCTCGGCCTCGATCGTGCGCTCGGCGGCCAGCGCGTCGAGGTACCCGCTCTCGGTCAGCGCCGTGCGGAGCAGCTCAGCGACCGAGGCCTCCGCGTCCGCGCGCTCGCGAAGGCCGCGCATCAGCTCGGCGAACTTGCCCACCGACCGGACTGCGGCCGGGGCGAGGCCCGGCGCGCGCTCGGGCTCGGAGAAGACCTCCGAGATGTCCTGGCCCATGGTGTTCGCGTGCGAGAGGAGGCGCGCCTGGGTCGTGTCGCCGATCCCGCGCCGCGGCGAGTTGACGATCCGCGAGAACGACATCGCGTCGGCCGGATTGGCGATCAGGCTCAGATAGGCGACCGCGTCCTTGACCTCGGCGCGCTCGTAGAACTTGGTCCCGCCGATCACCTGGTAGGGGATCTCGAACCGGACCAGCATGTCCTCGAGCACCCGGCTCTGTGCGTTGACCCGGTAGAAGACCGCGATCTCCTCGCGCGAGAGGCCCTCCTCGCCCGCGAGCCGCTGGATCTCCGAGGCCACGTAGCGCGCCTCGCCGTGCTCGTCGTCGAACTCCGCCAGGGTGACCGGGTCGCCGAGCCCCTCCTCGGTCCAGAGGCGCTTTGGCTTCTGGTCGCGGTTGTGGGAGATGATCCCGTTCGCCGCGTCGAGAATCGTCTGGGTCGAGCGGTAGTTCTGCTCGAGCTTGATCGCGGTCGTGCCGTCGAAGTCACGCTCGAACTCGAGGATGTTTCGGATGTCGGCGCTCCTGAACGAGTAGATCGACTGGAAGTCGTCGCCGACCACGAACAGGTTGCCGTGCTCCTCGGCCAGGAGCTGGAGCAGCCGGTACTGGGCCCGGTTGGTGTCCTGGTACTCGTCGACGAGCACCCAGCGGAAGGCGCGGCGGTATCGCTCGCGGACGTCCTCGAACAGCTCCATCA
>JBOGZB010000032.1:0-5141 GCA_050697175.1 Solirubrobacterales bacterium
CGAAAAGCTCTGCCGAGCTCGAACCTTCTCCCAGCTCGAACCCCGCCGAGCTCGCTAACCCCTCCCAGCCCGCTCTTTGAAGGGTTGGGGGGTCTATGGGCGCCACAAGTGAGCAAAGAACGGGGATCGGGGGCTGATCGGCCACGGATCGGCCTCGGATCGGGGCGGGATGTCGGTGCTTCGCAGGGGGAACGTCGGTGATTCGTGAGGGTCGGGGCAAAGCCGTGACGTTTGCGGCTCCGCGGAGCCGCGCGATGGCTGGGTGGGGAACGGCCGGGGGTTGTTCCCCTAACCAGCCTGTGAAACGTGGGCGTTGCGGGTGGAAGTGTCCGGCCGTACGAGGGCCGAATGGTTCGGGGGCCGCAAGGGCCCCCGAACGTTCGGGCTCCGTTACGCCGCCGTGTAGGAGCGGCCGGACTTCTTGACCCGGCCTTCCTTCTGGAGATCGCCCAGCACCCGGTACAGATAGTTGGGCTTGATCTTCATCTTCTTGGCCACGTCGGCGGCGCTGATCCCAGGATTCTGCTTGATCAGGCGAACTGCCTGGTCGGCGCGGGTGCCGCGGCGACGACGCCTTGGCTTGGTCGTCGAAGTCGCGCTAGCTGACTTCGGCGGGCGGCCGGGACCGCGGCGGCCGAGGCGTCCTCCGGTCAGGTTCGAGAGCGCGCGCTCGAGCTTCTTTCGCTCGCTGTCGAGCTCGCGGATTCGGTTGCGCAGCAGGCTCGCCGCTTCGTCAAGTGCATTCGCCATCTAGGCGTCCTTTCTCTGGAGGTCTCGAAAACCGGTGTCACGGTCCGCGGAGCCCGCGGAGCCGACATACGCGATGAAACGGGGGGGAGTGGTGTGGGTCACGTTCCACCCGCCAGTGTTGTCAGTCGGGATCAGACCCCGAACTGGCGGCGAATAGTACCGTCGCGCGCCGCAGTGTGGTCAGCGCCCGGGCTTGGTCAGTGACGACGCTTGCGGGGCAGGGTGCGAAACACGACGTCCCACAATGGGGTCGAAACCCCGTACCCGAACCGGTGATCCTGGAAGTGATGGCGCATGTGCTGCTCTCGCAGCCTCTTTCCGAGATCTGTCCTCGGGGTGTGATGGTGGACGTGGTAGTGCGTGTAGTCGTAGGTGAGATAGCCGAGGATGAAGCCGGAGAAGATCGGATAGGCGGCCGGGGTGCCGAAGATCAGCGTGTAGATCCAGAAGAAGAGCGCGGCGAGCGGCACGCTGACGGCCGGCGGCATGACGAGCCGCAGGCGGTCGTTGGGATGGTCGTGATGGACGCCGTGGATGATGAAGTGGAGGCGACTGCCGATCGGATGGTCGGGCTCCCAGTGGAAGACCAGCCGGTGAAGCCAGTACTCGGTCAGTGTCCAGATGACCAGGCCGGCGGCGACCAGCCCGATCAGCTGGAGGACGTCGTAGCCCCGGTCGGCGCCCAGCCAGATCCCCGCGACGACGGCGGGGACGAAGATGATCGCGGGCACCGAGGGATGGATCCTGGAGAAGAAGTCCAGGAAGCCGTTCTCGAACAGGCGCGGCGAGGCGCTCAGTCGGGCTGTCCGCTCCGGGGTTGCCATCGACCCTCGATTCTAGCTTTCCGCAAACCCCGCAAAGCTCGCGGGCCGGCGATGACCAAAATTTCGCCGCTTTGCGCAAATGCCCCGTGCGAAGCCGCCGCGGCGCTGGCATGATGCCCGCCGCCCGACGGACACAGACCTCGACTGGACAAGGGGATGGGATTGACCGAGATGGAGCGCCGCGCGATGGAGCTGGCCGAGGCGATCGGGACCGGGCGCCGGCGAGTCCGAAAGCGCCGAAAGGGAGCCCCGAGCTGCGAGGACTGCTTCTTCCACCGCCAGATGCTCTGCGCCCTCGACCTCGATGAGCCCTGCTCCACCTTCCGGCCTAACACGACCGACGGCCTGGTGCCCCCGCGCCAGCCCGAGCTCCTCGTGCGCCAGACGCCGGACGAGGCGCCGGCTCAAGCCGCATAGCCGCTCCTCCCTCGGGATAAGATCGGCGCCGTGGCGGACCTCGTCGAGAACCTGAGCCGGGTGCCGCTCTTTGCGGGCGTCGATCACGGCAAGCTCGAGAAGCTGGCCGCACAGATGGCGGACCGGACCTTCTCCGAGGGCGAGAGCGCGACCGAGGAGGGCCGGGGCGGATCCGCCTTCTGGATCATCGAGTCAGGCGAGGCGACGGTCGCCGTCAAGGGAGAGGTCGTTCGGACCCTCGGCCCGGGCGACTACTTCGGCGAGATCTCGCTGCTCGACGAAGGGGTCCGCACCGCCACCGTCACCGCGGCCACCGACCTGCGCTGCCACGGCATGGCGCCGTGGGAGTTCCGGGCCTTCGTGGACCAGAACCCCGACGCGGCCTGGGCGATGATGCGGGGGCTGGTCACCCGGCTTCGCGAGTCCGAGGAGCGATCGGGCGACTGAGCCCCTCGTCGGCCGGCCATCGGGCCGCGCCGGGGTGGGCTATCGGGCCGGAAGCGTCGCCCCCAGCCGCTCGAACGTCCGCTCGGCCTCGGCGCGCTCTGCACCGCCCATCGCCCAGCCCGTTCGGGCCGCCTGGTAGGGGCACTCCATCTCGCTGAACACCGCCAGGCTCTCGCGAACCCGGCGCTCGTCCTGGCCGGCGACGCCCGCGGCTCGAAGCAGGACGCCTCGCGCGTATCGGTGATCGCCGACCGACTGCTCGGCATCGCGAGTCAGCTCGGCGACCTGCCCCGCCCCCGCTCGGATCAACACCTCGGCCTTCGTGGCCGCGTAGGAGGAGCGCCACCACATCGTGGGTGCGACCGGTTCGTCGACCAGCTCAACCGCGTCGGCGACCCGGCCGCGGTGCAGGGCCACGTCGGCCTGGAGCATCGAGACGCCCGACCTCTGCCCGCCGACCTCCGATGTGACGCTCGAGGCGAAGCGAAACCAATCCTCGCTCCCCTCATCGTCTCCTCGATACCCGAGGACGGCGCCCGCGCAGGCGAGCGCTGCCCCCAGCGCCGCGATCGGCGGCCGGTCTGACGCAGCCCACGCCTCGCGAACGCCGTCCGCCATCTCCAGGGCGCTGTCCCATTCGCCGAGGAAGAATGCCGGCAGCAGCCCCCTCGCCCAACCCGAGTACACGGTGCCGACCGAGAGGTCGAGCTCGCGCGCCTGGTCCGCGTACTCGGCGGCCGAGCGCAACTGGCCGCTCGCCACCAGCGACTCGATCATCATGTGCAGGGCGTCGCTTCGCTCGATCCCGATCTGGGCCCCGCCCCCGCTCGGATCGGCGAGCAGCTCCAAACGCTCTCGGCTGTGCTCGATCGCGTCGTCGTAGCGCGCCTCGCCCCACGCCACAGCGCACATCGCATCGAGCGCGCTCGAAAGGAGCGGCACGTCGTCGGTCGATCGGGCCAGCTCGAGCCCCGCCCGGGTCGGCTCGGCCATCTCGTGCTCGCGGCCGAAGCGCCAGGCGATCCAGGCCTCGTCGAGCAGCAGCCGGGCGCGGGTGGCGGTGTCCTCGTCGGGCACCAGCTCGCGGGCCCGCCGCATCATCCCCTCGAGCTCGTCAATGGGCAGGCAGCCGCTCACGCCGCCCATCCGGGCCGACACCTCAACCGTCCGCGCATAGGCGCTTGCCGCATGCTGCGCCTCGCCGGCCTCCTCGGAGACGTTCGCCGCCTGCTTGAGCAACGGCAGCGACTCGTCGCCGCGCCAGCGCTGGAGGGCCAGCTCGGCCGCCGCGCGAAGCGCCTCGGCGCGTTCGGACGGGTCGCGACCCTGTTCGGCCGCCTGCTCGAACAGCTCCTGCGCCCTTGCGGTCGCCCCGCGGCGAGCCGCGATCCGCGCGGCCTCGACGCTGGCCGCGTACGCCGCATCGCCGTGAGGGGTGTCGGGGTCGAGCTCGGCCGCCTGAGCGCAGTGGTAGGCGATCAGCTCCGCAAGCTCCGGATACCGGTCGCCGGCGCGTCCGGAGATTCCCTCAGCGGCGAGGTCGTGAAGCCGGGCCCGCTCGCCTCTCGGCAGCGAGGTGTAGGCGACGTCACGGATCAGCGCGTGGCGGAACCCGTAGCGGCCCGGGCCGACCGCAAGGCGCTCCTGGACGAGCGCCTTCTCGGTCAGCGAGCGAAGCGCCTCGCCCGGCGCCTGCCCCGACAGCTCGCCGAGGGCCGACTCGAGGAAGTTCTGGCCAAGCACCGAGGCGTGCTGGAGGGTCCGCTTCTCGTTCGCAGGCAGCATGTCGAGCCGGGCGGCGATCGCCGCCTGCACCGTGTCCGGAAGTCGATCGGTCCTTCCGCTCCCATCGTCGGCGATCGCCCGCGCAACCTCCTCGGCGAAGAACGGATTGCCTCCCGAGGCCTCGGCGACCCGCGGCGCCATCTCGCGGGTCTCGGCGGGCAGGAGCGCCGCGGCCAGCTCGTCGGCCGCCTCGCGGGTCAGGGGACGCAGCTCGATCTGGGTCACGTTGCGTGCCGCCCGGCCGAAGTCGGGCCGGCGCTCGAGCAGCTCCGGCCGACTCGTGCAGACGACCATCAGCGGCGCGTCGTTGAGGCGGAACACGACCTCCTCGATCAGATCCAGGAGGCCGTCGTCGGCCCAGTGCGCGTCGTCGATCCCGATCACCAGCGGGCGGTCCGCCGCGAGCAGCGCCACGAGCCGGCGCCACGAGTGCTTCAGCTCGTCCTCGATGTCCCCCTCGGCCGCCTCTCCCCCGAGCGCCGTCGCCAGCGTCGCAGCCAGGTCATCGGCGTCCGAGGCTTCGAGCTCGGCGAGGCGCCGGGTCAGCGCCTCGTGGACCTGCCCGACCGTGTCGTCGGCCCTCGCCCCGGCGGCGGCTCGCACGATCTCCCCGAATGCCCAGAAGGCGATCCCCCGGCCGTAGGCGGGGTTTCGCCCGACCAGGATCCGTGGCGCCCGATCGGCCGCGGCCAGCGCCTCGAACAGCTCGGTCGCCAGGCGCGTCTTGCCGACCCCGGCGTCCCCGGTGATCGTGACGAGCTGTGGCGCGTGGTCGCGAGCCGCGCGGCGGTAGGCGAGCTCGAGCAGCGCGAGGTCGTCGTCGCGGCCGATCAGCGGTGTCGCGGCCCCCCGGTCGGCGGCCTGGTCGGCCGGCGCGGCGTCGAGCGCCGTCCACGCCGGCAGCGGCGCCGGGAAGCC
>JBOGZB010000033.1:0-4957 GCA_050697175.1 Solirubrobacterales bacterium
GGCCGACCTAGCGGCCGACCTGGCGCGCCTGCTGCTCGGGGGCGCCGATCTGAACGCGGCGCTCGGGGTGACGGCCAAGCGGCTCGCCGAGGCGCTCGAGCTGCCCTGGGCCTCGCTCGAGCTCCGCGCCGTCGAGGGGGAGCCCCGGCGCGTGGCCCTGCCGCTCGCCCTGGGCGAGGGCCGGGAGGGGACGCTCCTGATCCCGGCGGCGGTCAACCCCCAGGTGCTGGCGCGGGTTCGTGAGCGAGTTGTGCCCCCGCTCGAGGCGCTCCTCGCCGCGGCATGCGACCGTGAGGCGCTCCAGGCCGAGGTCGTCGAGACCCAGGCCCTGCGCCGCTCCGACACGGTGAAGACGGCGTTGCTGCGGGCGGTGTCCCACGATCTCCGCACCCCGCTGACGACGATCGTCACGGCCGGCGCCGCGATGGGCTCGCCGAGCTCGAGCCCCGAGGAGCGCCGAGAGCTCGGCGAGAGCATCGCCGACGAGGCGCGCCGGCTCTCTCGTCTCGTCGATCAGCTCCTCGACCTCTCCCGCCTCGAGGCCGGAACCGCCCCTCCGCACCGCGACTGGACCTCGATCGAGGAGCTGGTGCGGACCGCGGCCGACCAGGCGGGTGGCGATTCCGCCTTCGCGATCTCGATCGACGCCGACCTTCCTCTGCTCGAGCTCGACGAGGCGCAGCTCGAGAGGGCGCTCGTCAACCTGCTCGAGAACGCCAGTCGCTATGGCGCAGGGCACCCGGTCAAGGTCAGGGTGGGCGCGATCGGGACTCGGCTGACGATCCGGATCGTCGATCGCGGACCCGGGATCCCGCACGCGGAGCTGACCAGGATCTTCGAGCCGTTCTATCGCCGCCACGACGACGGCGACCACCCCGGCTCCGGCCTCGGGCTGGCGATCGCCCGCGGCTTCGTCGAGTCCAATGACGGACGCCTGTTCGCCGAGTCGCTGCCGGGCCAGGGAACCACCTTCGTGATCGAGCTGCCGCTTCCCGAACGCGAGGCGGCCCCCAGGTGAACGAACGCAGTCGAGTGCTCGTCTGCGACGACGAGCTGCGGATCATCCGGGCCCTGAAGGTGATCCTGCGCGACGGCGGCTTCGAGATCCTCGCGACCGCCACCGCCAAGGAGGCCCTTGACGCCGCGGCGCTCGAGAGTCCGGACGCGGCGATCATCGACCTGGTTCTGCCCGACGGGGACGGAGTCGACGTGTGTGCCCGGCTTCGCTCCTGGAGCGAGATGCCGATCATCGTCCTGTCGGCGGTCGGTGACGAGGAGGAGAAGGTGCGTGCGCTCGAGGCCGGCGCCGACGACTATGTCACCAAACCGTTCGGCCCCCGCGAGCTTGTCGCCCGCCTCGAGGCCGCGCTTCGGCGCGCCGGCGCCGGCAGGGACGAGCCGATGCTGTCGGCCGACGGCCTCACCCTGGACATAGCTGCGCACTCGGTCAGCCTGGACGGCGGCGCCGTGCATCTCACCCCGACCGAGTTCGAGCTCCTGCGGGCGCTGATGGTCAACCGCGGACGGCTCCTCACCCATGGCGCGCTCCTGACCGAGGTCTGGGGGCCGGCGTACGCCGACGACGTGGCCACGCTTCGCACCCACATCGCCAACCTGCGGCGAAAGGTCGAGCCCGACGGCGCGCCGCGCCACATCAGGACCGAATCGGGAATCGGGTACCGCTTCGTCGAAGGGCCTTGACGGGATCTTGATGGGGCGGCGAGAAACCTTGATCTCGCCTCCACATCCGGCGGCCATGCTCACGGCATGGCACTCCTCGCGAGTTTTCTGAGCGGCGGAGGCACTCCGCTCGCGGACCTGGTCGCGATCGCGATCGCGATCGTCACCTTCGTCCTGCTGTTCTGGGCAATCGGCCTGATCGACCGGATATGAGCTTCAGTGACGCCCTCGGGCTGATCGTCGGGACGGTGGTCTGCGTGTACCTCGTCTACGCGCTGCTGCGTGGCGAGAGGCTCTAGGTGGCCCAGGGCTGGCTCCAGCTCGTCGTCTTCGTCGTGATCGTGGTCGCGCTCACGCGGCCGCTCGGCGCCTACATGGCCGGGGTGTTCCGAAACGAGCGCATCTTCCTGACCCGGGTCCTCGACCCGCTGGAGCGCCTCACCTACCGGGTCCTCAGGATCGATCCCGGCCGAGACATGGGCTGGAAGGTCTACGCCCGCAACCTGATCGCCTTCTCGCTCGTCTCGTGGCTCGCCCTCTATCTGATCCTGCGAACCCAGGGAATCCAGCCGCTCAACCCGGCGGGCTTTCACTCGGGGCCCTGGGATGTGAGCTTCAACACCGCGTCGTCGTTCGTCAGCAACACCAACTGGCAGTACTACGGCGGCGAAACGACGCTCAGCTACTTCGCCCAGATGGCCGGGCTGACGGTTCAGAACTTCGTCACCCCCGCGGTCGGGATCTGCGCGCTCCTCGCGATGATCCGCGGGATCATCGCGAGGAGCGGCGAGGGGCTCGGCAACTTCTGGCGGGACCTGGTCCGTTCTCTCTACTACGTCCTGCTACCGCTCTCGGTCCTCGTCGCCGTGGTTCTGATCTCGCAGGGCGTCCTCCAGACGATCGGGGGCGCCGTCACCGCGACGACCGTCGAGGGCGCCAATCAGACCCTCGCGCTCGGCCCCGTCGCCTCCCAGATCGCGATCAAGCAGATCGGCACCAACGGCGGGGGGTTCTTCAACGTCAACTCGGCGATGCCGTTCGAGAACGCGACCGCGCTCTCCAACTTCGTCGAGATGCTCTCGCTGATCCTGATCCCGGCGGCTCTCACCTACACCTACGGAAGGATGGTCGGCCGCCAGCGCCAGGGCTGGGCGATCTTCGCCGCGATGCTGATCGTCTGGGTGGCGTTGATCGCGGTCATCTATCCGGCCGAGCAGCACGGAACCCCCGCCCAGCACGCCGCCGGGAGCCCCACCGCCGCGATCGACGGGTCCACGGGCGGCAACCTCGAGGGCAAGGAGCAACGCAACGGCATCGCCGACTCCTCCCTGTGGGCGACCACCACCACCGTGACCTCAAACGGTTCGGTGAACGGCTCCATGGAGTCCCTTACCGGGCTCGGCGCGGCGGTGCCGATGACCGGCCTCGGGACCAGCGAGGTGATCTTCGGCGGGGTCGGAACGGGGCTCTACTCGATGCTCCTGTACGTGATCATCGCCGTGTTCATCGGCGGCTTGATGGTCGGGCGGACGCCCGAGTATCTGGGCAAAAAGATCCAGGCGCGCGAGATCAAGCTGGCCGCACTCGGGGCGCTGTTCACGCCACTCGCGATCCTGATCACGGCCGGGGCGGCGATCGGCAGCGAGTGGGGCCGGGCGTCGCTGTTCGCAAAGAGCGGGCCGCAGGGGTTCTCGGAGGCCCTCTACGCCTACATGTCGCAGGCCAACAACAACGGGTCCGCGTTCGCCGGATACACGGGCTTCGTCCAGCCCGACGCCCCGGGCAACCACGGCGCGTACGGGATCACCTTCGCCGACCTGGTGGGCGGGCTGACCATGCTGACCGCGCGGTTCATCCCGATCCTCTTCGTCCTCGCGATCGCCGGGTCCCTGGCGAGCAGGAAGGTGGCCCCCGCCGGCCTGGGGACGATGCGGACGGACAACCCGACCTTCGTCGTCTTGTTGATCGGGGTGATCGTCCTGGTCGGCGCCCTCACCTTCTTTCCGGCGCTCCTCCTCGGCCCGATCGTCCAGAGCCTGACCACGAGGCTGTTCTGAGATGCGGCGCGACCTCGTGACCTCGCTGATCGCCGTCGTCCTGATGACCGTGCTGTTCGGGATCGCCTATCCGCTGGCGCTGACCGGAGTCGCCCAGGTCGTCTTCCCCGGCCGGGCGAACGGGTCGAAGGTCACCGAGAACGGGACAGTGGTCGGCTCGAGCCTGATCGCCCAGAAGTTCACCAGGAACGGAAGGCCAGATCGCCGTTACTTCCAGCCGCGCCCATCACAGACCGGCTACGACCCGTCTGTCACCTACTTCAGCAACCTCGGCCCCAACAGCCTGGCGGAGAAGCAGAAGGTCAGGCTGCGCCTCGCCGGGTACCTGAAGCTCAACCGACCCTACGACCCGGGCCTGACCGGCGCCGGGGTCCCGGTCGACGCGATCACGCAGTCGGCCTCGGGGGTCGACCCGCAGATCTCCGAGGCGAACGCTCAGATCCAGGCGCACCGGATCGCGGCGGTCCGCCGCCTTCCCCTGTCGCGGGTCACGAGCCTGATCTCCGACCACACGGACGGCCGCTTCCTCGGCCTGTTCGGAGAACCCGGCGTGAACGTGCTCGAGCTCAACCTCGCCCTCGACCGGGAGGCGCCCGGATGATCGAGGCCCAGGCCCGATCACTGTTCGACCCCGAGATCCTCCGGCCGGCGCTGATCGAGTCACTCAGGAAGCTCGACCCACGGGTGCAGATCCGCAACCCGGTGATGTTCGTGGTGGAGATCGGCGCGGTGATCACGACCGGGGCCTGGCTGATCCAGGCGTTCGGCGGGACGCCGCTGGGGGGCGGCGACGAGGCTGCCTGGTTCACGTTCAGCGTGGCGCTCTGGCTCTGGCTCACGGTCGTTTTCGCAAACGGCGCCGAGGCGCTCGCGGAGGGCCGCGGCAAGGCCCAGGCAGACACCCTGCGGGCGATGCGGACCGAGACGGTGGCGCGGCTCCGCGACGGCGGGACGAAGCCGTCCTCGGAGCTGGTCCGCGGCGACATCGTGGTGGTCGAGGCCGGGGAGGCGATCCCGGGCGACGGCACGGTGATCGAGGGCATCGCGTCGGTCGACGAGTCGGCGATCACCGGCGAGTCGGCGCCGGTGATCCGCGAGGCCGGCGGCGACCGCAGCGCCGTGACGGGCAGCACGAAGGTCCTCTCGGACCGGATCGTGGTCGAGATCACCCAGGAGCCCGGGCAGTCATTCCTGGATCGGATGATCGCCCTGGTCGAGGG
>JBOGZB010000034.1:0-3681 GCA_050697175.1 Solirubrobacterales bacterium
GTCGGCTTCCTGGAACCCGTCGGTGCCGATCAGGTCGGTTCGGACCTGGCCGGTGATGAAGACCGTGGGCACCGAGTCCATCATCGCGTCGGCGATCGCGGTAACCAGGTTGGTCGCCCCCGGGCCCGAGGTGGCGAAGGCGACCCCGACCCGGCCCGAGGCCTTCGCATAGCCCTCGGCGGCGTGCCCCGCGCCCTGCTCGTGGCGGGACTGGATGTGGGTCAGGTCGGCGTCGTAGAGGGCGTCATACGTGGGCAGGTTGGCGCCCCCGGGAATCCCGAAGACGTGCTCGACCCCCTCGGCCTTCAGGGCCTCACAAAGAGCATCCGCGGCGCGCATGAAGGAGATTGTAGGGCCGAGACACAAAGTGTCTCGGCAGCAGCATGTCAGGCGACCGAAGGTCGCCGCAGGTTGTTTTGTAGGGCCGCGTTACCGAACGGCAGGCCGTAAGCGCCTGCACCGCGACTCCGTCGCTAGTCCGAACCGGAGGTTCGCGTGGGCTCGGTCTCTCCCTCGAGCTCGCCGGGCTTCCACCGCGTCGTTGGGAGGATGGCCCGCTCGATCACCCGGTCCTTGTGCTGAACGATCACCTCGAGCATCGAGCGGACCAGCTCTTCGCCGAGATGGCGCGGCTCGAGGCCCAGGTCCAGGAGCTTGGTGTTGACGGCCTTGTAGTAGTGCTGCTCCAGCTCGACCCGAGGGTTCGGGTAGCGGCGAACCTCGACCTCGTAGCCCACCTCGCGCGCGCTCCTGGCCACCAGCTCGGCGAGCTCGGCGACGCTGAACTGCTCGGTGAACTGGTTGAAGACCCGGTACTCCCCGAGCTCGGGTGGGTTCTCGACCGCGAGCTGCACGCACTGAAGCGTGTCGCGGATGTTCAGGAAGCCGCGGGTCTGGCCGCCCTCGCCGTACACGGTGAGCGGGTGGCCGATCACGGCCTGCACGCAGAAGCGGTTGAGCACCGTGCCGAACACCTCGTCGTAGTCGAACCGCGTCGCGAGACGCTCGTCACGAGCGGTCTCGTCGGTCTCGACCCCGTACACGACGCCCTGATTGAGGTCGGTCGAGCGAAGGCCCCAGATCCGGCATGCGAAGTGGATGTTGTGGGAGTCGTGGACCTTCGAGAGGTGGTAGATCGAGCCCGGCAGCTTCGGGAACGGCAGGGTGTCCTTTCGGCCCTTGTGCTCGATCTCGATGAACCCCTCCTCGATGTCGATGTTCGGGGTCCCGTACTCGCCCATCGTCCCGAGCTTGACCAGGTGGCAGTCCGGCACCTTGTCGCGGATCCCGAACAGGAGGTTCAGGGTTCCGAGCACGTTGGTCCGCTGGGTCTCGATCGCGTGCTTTCGAGAGCCCATCGAGAACGGGGCCGATGGCTGCTCGCCGTAGTGGACGATCGCCTCGGGCGCGGTGTCGGTGAGCACGGCATCCATGAACTCGGCGTCCTCGATGCTGCCGACGAAGCTCTGGATCTCGTGTCCGGACACCTCGCGCCAGGCATCGACCCGCTCGGCGAGCGGGCGGATCGGGATCAGCGAGTCGGTCGAGTGCTGGACGTGCCAGCGACGGCGCGAGAAGTTGTCCACGACGGAGACCTCGTGACCGCGCGCCGAGAAGCGCATCGCGGTCGGCCAGCCGAGGTATCCGTCACCGCCAAGGATCAGGATCCGCATGACCGCGCGAGGGTAGCGGACCGCCCAGCCGGGTTCAGCCGGGCTTCAAGCACAGGGCTTCGACGGTCAGGTCGCGGGTCGGGTCGGGCGAGACGAAGTTGAGGCCGTCCGTGAACCAGGCTCGCCCGTGCTTGACGAAGGAGTTCGCGCCGCTGAAGATCCCCGTGTTCCCCGCCTTGTCCGGGCCGCCGCCGGGAGGGTGCCAGAGGCCGCCGCCGGTCAGGGCCCGCGACCCGTGCCTGCACTTGACCGCCGCCCCGGCGATCTCGTCGTGCTCGACCGCGGAGATCGGCCGGGCTCTCAGCTTCGTTTCGGCCAGCTTCGACACCTTGAGGCAGCGGACGCTGATCGTGAAGATCTCATCGTCGCCGATGTAGTTATCGGTCCCGTCCGCGTACCAGCCCCGATCGTCCGAGGTGACCGCCGAGCTGGCGAGCATTCCATGAGACGAAAGGCTCGGGTCGGGGGGCGCCCCGCGGGGATGCCAGACCGCTCCCCCGCTGAGCGCCCGCGTTCCGGACGGGCACGCGACCGTGCCGCCCACCGGTCCGCCGTCGGCGGGGTCGAGCGAGAGCTTCTCGGTGCTCACGTCGCGGAGCTTTCGATCCGCGACGCAGCGCACCGCAACCGTGAGCCTCCGACGAGTCGTCCCGCGACCGTCCGCGTACCAGTGATCGCCTCCCCGTGGGCCGGAGGAATTGAGCTCTTCGAAGTCGGCGGTGATGGACGGGGCCTCGCCGGGCTCGTGCCAGTACGCGCCCCCGGTCAGCACCCCTGTTCCGGAAGGGCATGTGACCGATCCACCGACGTCGTCCTCTCCCGGAGGGACGAAGGTCGCGGTTCGAACCTTCGCATCGCGGAGGTCCTGGGCGTCGATCATCGCCGACGCCGGCGCGCTCCAGACCAGAAATCCGACGGCCGTAAGCACCACGGCACCGACCGACGCCACGACAGATCCAAACGAGCAGCTGACCCCAGAACGAAGCACCGCACACCCTCCATGTCCGCCGGCAACGACACCCTACAGGTGGTGGACAGCGCCCGCCGGTCGCTGGCGCCGCTCCTATCCTGTACCCGCCGATGACCCCCGCAGCCACTCTCTTTCCCCCCGAGCTGACCGCGATCCGGGTCGTGGGCCTGTGCCTGGCGGCCCTGATCGCCGGCTTCGCGATCTGGCGCCGCCGCTCGCTGCGAAACGCCGACGTCCTGATCCTGCTCGTGATCGCGGTCGGCCTGGCGGTCGTCTCGGGAACCGAGCTGCTCGACGCGATCCTCGGCGCGTTCTCCTTCAAGCGCTCCAATGGAACCCGGATCGTCGGCGTCGCGGTGTTCGCGATCCTGATCCTGTTCGCGCTCGTGGTCCGGGCCCTCACCCAGGGATCGCGGATCACGCGCGAGCTCTCCGGGGTCCTGGAGGGACTCGCGTGGGAGCAGTTCAGGGTGGCCGGCCATCCCGAGGAGTTCCGCGACCGGATCGGGGTGCTGGTGCCCGCCTACAACGAGGCCGAGAGCATCGGGTGGGTGCTCGACCGGATCCCGGAGCGGGTCTCGGGCCTGGAGACCAGGACCCTGGTGGTCGACGACGGCTCGCGCGACGCGACCGCCGACGTGGCCGCCCAGCACGGAGCGGTGGTGGCGCGGCACGTGATCAACCGGGGCGGCGGCGCCGCCCTCAGGACGGGCTATCGACTGCTCGCCGACTCGCAGACCAGGATCGTCGTCACCCTCGACGCGGACGGACAGCATCTCCCGTCCGAGATGGAGCGCCTCGTCAAGCCGGTGCTCGACGGTGAGGTCGCCGTCGCCCACGGCTCGCGGGTGCTCGGAGACGCCGAGCCGAACCATGCCGCGCGTGAGATGGGGATCGTGTTCTTCAATCGGACGGTCTCGCTGATCACTCGGACCAAGGTCAGCGACTGCTCGAACGGCTACCGGGCGGTCAGGAGCGACGTTCTGCCCCAGCTCGTCCTTCGCCAGGAGCAGTTCCACACCTCGGAGTTCCTGATCG
>JBOGZB010000035.1:0-2407 GCA_050697175.1 Solirubrobacterales bacterium
GGTCGACGTCGAACATGTGGATCTTGCGGTAGACGGCCTCGATCTCTCCGCCGGGGCCGATCAGGGTCGAGGTGTTGAATGGCTTCTCCTCGTCGGGGGCCCGCTCGACGATGCTGCCGGCGAGCAGGTGGATGCCCAGATCCCGCGCCCACGAGCGGGCCGCGGTGATCGTCGGCCCGTCGAGCGGCTCCGCCCCCGCCGCAAGCTCGTCCGGGCCCCCGAGCAGGTTCCACTTCTCGGGCAGCGCGACGAGCGTCGCCCCATCGCGGGCGGCGGCGCGCACCAGGCCCTCGGCAACCTCGAGGTTGAGGCCCTTGTCGGCCGTCGAGTTGAGCTGTACGGCGCCGGCACGCATCTCCATCTGCACCCGATCACACGCGTTGACTGACCAGTCAATCTAGCGCCTCCGCCCCCGTCCCAACCCCATCGCGCGGCGCATCAGCCGGTCGTACACCCTGGCGGGGAGGAGCGTCTGCCCCCAGATCATCGTCCGCGCGTCCGATCCGACCACGTATCGGGCGCGGGGCCGGCGCGCCGTCAGCGCCGCCTCGGCGACCGCCGCGACCTCGTCCGGATCGATCCCGCGCTCCCCGGTCCGGTTGGCCGCCTCCAGCGCGGCGGCCATCTCCGCGCCGTAGACGGCCTCGGCTTCGCTCGATATCCGAGCGCCCGCCTCGGCGGCCTGCCCGCGTCCCCGCTCCCAGATGCCGGTCGCGACACTGCCCGGCTCGATCACGCAGACGTCGACGCCGAGCGGGGCGAGCTCTCGGCGCAGCGAGTCCGAGATCGCCTCGAGGCCGGCCTTGGACGCGTGGTAGGCGCCCATGAACGGGGTCGCCACCCGCCCCCCGACGGAGGTCATGTTGAGGATCCGGCCGCGGGCGCGGCGAAGCGCCGGAAGGAACGCCTGGGTGACGGCGACCTGACCCACCAGGTTGACCTCGAGCTGGCGCCTCAGGTCGTCGAGCGCAATCGCCTCGACCGGGCCGCTGACCGGTATGCCGGCGTTGTTGATCAGCCCCCACAGTCCCTCGGCGCCGACCACCTCGTCCACCCGTTCGGCCGCGGCGACGATCTGATCGGGGTCGGTCACGTCGAGCCTGACGGGCTCGAGCCGGGGGGAAGCGGCGGCGAGAGAGAGGTCGCCCGCCTCCCTGCGATGGCCGGCGAAGACCCGGAACCCGCTCGCCGAGAGGCGGGCCGCGCAGGCGCCGCCGATCCCGCTCGTCGTGCCGGTGATCACGACCGTCCTCATGTGGACAAGCTATTCGCCGCCGGCGCGGTGCGGGGTCAGCTGCGCAACTCGCGCTGGCGCTCGAGCTCGGCGACCAGGAGCTTGGTGTGAAGCGCGGCGATCAGCTCGTTGAGCGGACCGACGCCCGCCTCGACGATCTCCAGGGCACGATCCGGGTCGACGTCTCCCGCCAGGCGCTGAGTGAGCACCTCGACCTCCTCGGCGACCAGCGGCCCCAGGGCCTGCTTGTAGCGCAGCGTGTCGTAGACGGTGAACCCGAGCCGCTCGTCGTAGCCGCCGGCGCGAAACCGCGTGATCGCCTCGATGATCCGGACGTCCGACGGCGAGTACCCGTCGTCGTCCGGCGTCAGGACGTCGAGCTCGGCGAGGCGCTCCAGGACCTCGGGCGGCAACTCGTACCGTTCGCGGACCTCGTCGGTCCCGATTCGCTCCCGCTCGCCGACCAGCGTGCGCTCCAGGATCCGATCCTCGAGCTCGATCATCGCGCGCAGGCGCTCCGGCTCGGCGTCGTCTCGGTCGAGCAGCTCGCGGATCACCCGAAGCGGCATGAACCGCTCCTCCTGGAGCTGCTTGATCAGACCGATCCGATCGACGAAGTCGGGCGGGTAGTAGGCCATGTTCCGGCTCGTCTTCACCGGCTCGGGCAAAAGTCCCTCGCGCAGGTAGTGGCGGATCGTCGCGACCGGCACCCCGGAGCGCTCGGCGAGCTCGGAGATCTTCAGCAGGTCGGTGGGCCCCGCGGCCCCGGGTCCCGGCGCCGCTGCGGCGGGCTCCTCGGCGCTCATCCCAGGAACCGGGTGGTGGACGTCTCCGCGTTCGGGCCGGCCGCGGCGCCACTCGAGATCAGGGCCGAGATCTCGTCCTCGCCGAGCCCCGCCTCGCGCAGCACCTCCTCGGTGTGCTCGCCGAGCGCCGGCGCCGGCCGCTCCACGGCGCCCGGAGTGCGAGACAGCTTGATCGGGATGCCCAGCTGGCGAACCGGGCCGATCCGCGGCTGATCGACCTCGACCACCATCCGGCGCTCGCGGACCAGCTCGGAGTCGAGCGCCTCGTCGAGGTCGAGGACCGGCTCGATGCAGCAATCGTGCGCATCGTTGAAGGCCCTCCACTCGGCCTTGGTGCGCTCGCGAAAGATCGCCGCGACCTCACGCC
>JBOGZB010000036.1:0-15524 GCA_050697175.1 Solirubrobacterales bacterium
GATCACGATCGAGCCGGCCGAGCGCCTGCGCCCGGGGCCGATTCGCATCCCCGGCGACTTCTCCTCGGCGGCCTTCGCGATCGCCGCCGCCGCGATCGTTCCCGGCAGCTCGGTGAGGATCGAGGCCGTGGGACTCAACCCGACCCGGATCGGCCTGCTCGGGATCCTCAACCGCATGGGCGCCCTGCTCGAGGTCGAAGAGGAGGATGCGCCGGGTGACGGCGAGCCGCGCGGAGCGATCCTGATCCGCCACGGCGAGCTGGCGGCGACCCGGGTTCACGCCGACGAGGTCCCGGTCGCGATCGACGAGCTGCCCCTGGTCGCTCTCCTCGGCTGCTTCGCTCAAGGCACGACCGCGGTGTCGGGGGCCGGCGAGCTCCGCCACAAGGAGTCCGACAGAATCGCGAGCGTGGTCGAGGGACTCGGCGGAGTCGGGGCCGAGATCGAGGGGACCGATGATGGCTTTGTGGTGGCCGGCACCGGCGGGCTTCGGGGCGGAGCCCTTGATTCACGTGGCGATCATCGCCTCGCGATGATGGGTGCGGTGGCGGGCCTGGCCTCGCGCGACGGGATCGAGGTGGTGGGGATGGACGCGGCGGGGGTCAGCTATCCGCGCTTCGCCGAGGACCTCGCCTCGCTGCTTGCCGCGGGTTAGCGCTCGCTGGGGTGTCCCCGGCCGGGCCAGGGAGAGAGCAGGAGCAGCAGGCGTGCGTCCTCGGTGGCCCGCACCTCATGGCGCTCGTTGGGATCGAACTCGGCCAAAAGGCCGGCGCCACCGCTGACCATCTCCGAGCCGTCCACCTCGATCGCCCCCGACACGACCAGGAGCCATGCACGCTCGTGCACCTGATGCTCCCCCAGCTCCTCGCCGGCTGGAAGCTCGATCACGATCGCGCGTCCCTCGGCCTCCGAGTCGAGCACCTCGGGCTGGCGCGGCTCGATGGTGAGTTCCGGGATGTTCCAGGTGCGCATCGCTTCCCCCGCTGGCTTGCCAGGCCAACTCTATCCTCAGCGCCATGGTGATCGCCATCGATGGCCCGGCCGGGGCAGGCAAGTCGACGGTCGCGCGGGCGCTCGCCGAGCGCCTCGAGATGCCCTATCTGGATTCCGGCGCCATGTACCGGTGCGTCGCGCTGTCCGCGATTCGAACCGGGACGGACTTCGACGACGAGAGCGGGCTCGCCGAGCTGGCGCGGGGGCTCGACATCTCGGTCGGTCGCGATGGGGTTCGCGTGAACGGCGAGGACGTCACCGAGGCGATCCGGGCGCCCGAGGTCTCGGTGGCCGCCTCGCGGGTCTCGGTGCACCGCCCGGTTCGCGAGGCGATGGTCGATCGCCAGCGCGAGCTCATCGCGGCCGCCGACTACGTCGCCGAGGGCCGAGACATCGGGACCGTGGTCAGCCCGACCGCGCCGCTCAAGGTGTTCCTGACCGCAAGCGACGGCGAGCGGGCCCGCCGCCGAGCCGCCGAGACCGACGAGCCGCTCGAGCGTGTCGCCGCGGCGCTTCGGTCGCGCGACGCTCGCGATCGCGACCGCGAGCACGGTGCCCTTCGCCCGGCCCCCGACGCGACCCAGATCGACACTTCGGGCCTCGAGGTTGAGGCGGTGGTCGACCGGATCGTCGCGATGGCCAGGGAACGGAGGCTGGTCCCGTGATGCTCGACCGCCTCCCGCAGGTCGCAGTGGTCGGCTTCCCGAATGTCGGCAAGTCGACCCTCGTGAACCGCCTGGCGGGCGGCCGCGAGGCCGTCGTCCATTCCGAGGCCGGGGTGACCCGCGACCGAAAGGCGCTCGAGTGCGAGTGGAACGGCGCGTCGTTTCGCCTCGTTGACACCGGCGGCGTCGACCTCGCGGCCGGGGACTCGCTGGCGCGGGCCGTCCAGGGCCAGGCCCGGACCGCGATCGCCGACGCGGAGCTGATCGTGCTGGTCGTCGACGCTCGCGCGGGACTGCGGCAGGGCGATGCCGAGGTCGCGAAGATCCTCCGCGAGGGCACGAAGCCCGTCCTGGTCGTCGCCAACAAGATCGACGAGCCCGGCGACGAGTACCTGACCGCCGAGTTCCACCGCCTTGGCCTCGGCGAACCCCTCCCCGTCTCCGCGGCCCAAGGCCACGGCACCGGCGACCTCCTCGACCAGATCACAACCCACCTGAAAACCCCCCCTTCCACGACGCCCCAAGGTGAGCCCGCTGGGACTAGCGACGAAGTCGCGGTGCAGGCGAGTGACCCTGCCGCCCCGGTGGCGTCGCAACCCGACGGAAACGCAGCCGAAGGCGAGGCTTCCGGCGGAGTTGTTCAAGTCGCGGTGATCGGCCGCCCGAACGTCGGCAAGTCTTCACTGGTCAACGCGTTCAGCGGCGTCGAGCGCGTGATCGTCTCCGACCAGGCGGGCACCACGCGCGACGCGATCGACTCCGAGATCGAGTTCGAAGGTCGCCCGATCACGCTGATCGACACGGCCGGGCTCCGCCGCCGGACCAAGATCGCCGGGACGATCGCCCACTACGCACAGCTGCGCTCGGAGCGGGCGACCCGGCGCGCCGACGTGGCGATCGTCGTCTGCGACGCGTCCGAGGGAGTGACCTCGGAGGACTTGAAGGCCGCCGAGCTCGCGATGAAGTCCGGATGCGCGACGCTGGTCGCCCTCAACAAGTGGGACGCCACGGCGACCGACCTCGACGACGCCAAGGCAAGGCTGGGGACGAGGCTTCGCCAGCGGCCACCCGTGATCGCCTGCTCGGCGCTCAGCGGCCGTGGGGTCCCGAAGCTGCTCGAGCGCGCGACCGAGCTCGCCGATCGGCGCGCGTCGCGCATCGGCACGTCCGAGCTCAACCGGTTCGTCGGCGATCTGGTCGCCACCCGCCCGCCGCCCATGCGGCGCGGCCGACGGCTGCGCCTCTACTACGCCGCCCAGGTCGACAGGCGCCCGCCCCGCTTCGCGATCCAGGTCAACGATCGCGGCCTGATCAATCGCGACTGGGCCTTCCATCTCGAGAACCGGCTGCGGCAGGACTACGGACTCGAGGGCATCCCGCTCGTGATCGAGTACGTGCCCCACACACGCCGCACCCGGCCCAGGCCCGGGATGGCCGCGAACTCGCATTAGCCGCGAGTCGATCCCGCTATAAGACCCCCATGGCGAGGCTGCCCCGACCTCGATTGCGGATGCCGCGCCTCCACGCGCCCCGGGCGCGGCTGGCCGGGCGCCGAGCGTGGGACCGCTGGCTGAGCCTGTCGATCTACACCCGTCGCAGGGTGGTCGCGCTCGGTGCGGTCGTAGCGGTGGTGGCGCTGGTCGTGCTGGTCGCCATCCCCGCGCTGCCGTGCGGAGCTCCCGGCGGCGGCGGGTGCGCTCCGAGCGACGACGCGGTGAACCTGGTCCCGGCCGACGCGCTCGCCTATGCCCACTTCGACGCCGATCCCGAAACCGGCCAGTACGCCGAGGCGGCGGCGATCGCCGCCCGCCTGCCGACCCTCAGCCAGCAGGTGGTCGAGAGGCTGGTCGCGAACCTCCCGGCGCCCAACGGAGGCCCGATCGACTTCGGGGCCGACGTCGGTCCCTGGTTCGGGGGCGAGGCCGCGCTCGCGATCCTGCCCGCCGGCGGCCGGGCCGCTCAGGAGGTCCAGCTTCTCCAGGTCGACGATCCGAAGGGCGCCGCCGCCTTCGCCGAAGCGATCGCGTCGGGTTCGCCTCGGACGATCACCTACAAGGACTTCCCGATCCGGGTCGACTCCCGCGGGCTCGCCACGGCGCTCGTCGGCGGCTTCCTGGCGATCGGCGCGAAGGGTGGCGTCGAGAGGGTGGTGGACGCGCAGGCAGGGGCCACTCCGTCGCTGGCCGGCGACCCTGCCGCGGGTGCCGTTCGCGGAGATCTCCCGTCTGAGCGCCTCGCCGACCTCTACCTGTCCAAGGACGGGATCGCGCGGCTTGTCGCCAAGCCGGGCGCGCCGCTTGCCACCCTGGGCGCGGCGATCGACCCGCGCGCCAGCCAGGGAGCTTCGGTCGCGCTGACGGCGGGTGCCGACGGGCTCGACCTCGGGGTCCGCTCGACCCTCGACCCGGCCCGTGCCGCCGCCCACCCGAGCGTGTTCGCGGGGCTGCCGTCCTTCGAGCCCGGCCTCCCGGCCTCGCTGTCCGCGGACTCGCTGGGCTACCTGGGGATCGGCGATCCCGCCGCGGCGATCGCCGGGCTCGCCGGGCGGGCGAGCGCGAAGGGCTCGAATCCCTTGAAGCCCCTTCTCGAGGTGTTCGGGGGCGTGGCGGCGCTCCAGAAGGTCGATCTGAGGAGCCTCCTGCCGACCCTTCGCGACGAGGCTGCGCTGGCCCTCGAGCCCGGCCCCTCGAGCCCGACGGGCGGGCCGCAGGCGGGGAACGCAACGGTGCCCTCCGGTGGAGCGCGGTCGAGCCCCCGGCCCCCGATCCTGGCCTTCGTCGCCCCGGCGTCCGACGCCACGGCCGCGAGCAAGGCCCTCGCCGACCTCGAGACGCCCGTGGCCAAGGCGCTCACAGGCTCGGGCGGGGGCTTCGACACCCAGAAGGTGGGCGGCGTCGAGGCTCACAGCGTCCGGGTCTCACCCGCCGTCGACCTGACCTATGCGATCGTCGGCTCCCTCCTGGTGATCGCGACCCAGCCGGACGGCGTCGCGGCCGTGTCCGCCGACCAGCCCGCCCTGTCGGACGCGGAGCTCTTCCGCCAGGCGACCGCTGACCTGCCCGGCGACGTGTCGGTGCTCGGCTACCTGAACCTCGACGGCCTGATCGCGCTCGGTGAGAGCGCCGGCCTGGCCTCCGACCCCGCCTATGCCACCTTCGCCCCTGAGATCCAGCGGCTCGAGGCCCTCGGAGTCGCGGTCCAGAGCACGCCGAGCGAGCTCTCGACCGATGCCCGCCTGGTGATCGCGCCCGACAGCGGGTCGACGAGCGCCGCGGGCACGCCCACCGACTAGGAGCGGGCCGGCGCGGGCGGGCGTCCGCTACCCTCGCGCCGATGGCGAGCGCGGGAGTGTCGGCTAGCGAGTTCCTGTTCACCTCCGAATCGGTGACCGAGGGCCACCCGGACAAGATCTGCGATCAGATCTCCGACGCGGTGCTGGACGCGGTGATGGCCGCGGACCCTGATGGGCGAGTGGCTTGCGAATGCCTGGTCAACACGGGCTTCGTCGTGGTTGCCGGGGAGATCTCGTCCGACGCGCAGATCGACGTCCAGACGATTGTGCGCTCGACCCTGCGCCGGATCGGGTATGACCGGGCCAAGTACGGGTTCGACGCCGACACGTGCGCCGTCATGACGGCGCTCGACGAGCAGTCCGCCGACATCGCCCAAGGCGTGGACAAGGCCTACGAGGCCCGCACCGACCCGACCGATGACGACGAGCTCGACCGGCTCGGGGCAGGCGACCAGGGGATGATGTTCGGCTATGCGACCCGCGAGACGCAGGCGCTGATGCCGATGCCGATCCAGATTGCGCATCGCCTGGCCCAGCGGCTCGCCGAGGTGCGGAAGGCCGGCCTGATCGACTACCTGCGGCCGGACGGAAAGACCCAGGTCACGGTCCGCTACGAGGACGGGCGCCCGGTCGAGGTCGTGAGGCTCCTGATCTCCACCCAGCACATGCCCGGGGTCGACGGCGAGAAGCAGATCAAGCCCGACCTCTGGAAGCACGTCGTCGAGCCGGTCCTCGAGCAGGAGTGCCCCGACCTGCTGAGGCGAGATGACCTCTACGCGGGCTTCCTGGTCAACCCGACCGGCAAGTTCGAGATCGGCGGGCCGATGGGCGACGCGGGGCTGACGGGCCGCAAGATCATCGTCGACACCTACGGCGGCGCCGCTCGGCACGGCGGCGGATGCTTCTCGGGCAAAGACCCCTCGAAGGTCGATCGCTCGGCCGCCTACGCGGCGCGCTATGTGGCCAAGAACGTGGTCGCCGCCGGCCTCGCCGACCGCTGCGAGGTCCAGGTCGCCTACGCGATCGGAGTCGCCCATCCCGTGTCGCTGATGATCGAGACCTTCGGCACCGGCCGCCTGCCCGACGAGGAGCTGACGAGAATCGTCCGCGAAGAGTTCGACCTTCGCCCCGGCGCGATCGTTCGCGACCTCGACCTGCGCCGACCGATCTTTCAGAAGACGGCCGCCTACGGACATTTCGGCCGCGACGACCCCGACTTCACCTGGGAGCGCATCGATCGTGCCGACGCGCTTCGGGCGGCCGCCGGCGTCGAGGCCGCGACCGCGGACGTCTCCTAGCGGAGGGCGACTACTGGGTCCGTGGTGCGCCCGGCTCGGCGGCTGCCGGCGTGTCGCCGAGGCCGGTGGGCGAGCCGGCGTGAGTCGCACGATCGACCTGCTCGACCACCTCGTCGGGGTTCGCGACGCCCGAGAACACGAAGTTGAAGTCGTCGCCGGCGGCGGTGTCGAAGTCGACGTCGCCGACCTGGAGCAGACGCTGGAGGGCGGACTGGTCGTAGTTGACGTTCTGGACCCGCTCCAGGCGTGTCTCCTGGATCTCCCTCGCGATGATCCCGCGCTTGATGTGGAGCCGGCGGGTCGTGATCGTGTAGTGGACGGTGATCCGCTTGATCAGGCCGGCGAGGACAACGGCCGCCACCCCGGCGAAGGCCACCAGTGTGGTCAGCGCGGAGTCCGACTTGACCAGCTGGACGACGATGCAGATCGCGATCACCGCCAGCAGGCCCTTGATGTAGAAGGCGATGATCGAACGCCACGACGGATGCCCTTGGAACATCACCTGCTCCCCGGGTGCGAGCCTCGGCGCCACGGGCGAAGCATAAGCGCTGCAATGGGCTGCGCCGTCCGCGGCCATCCCTAGCTTCGCGGCGATGCCGATCGCGAGGGTCGAGCCCCTGACCAGCGCCCGCGCCCTGCGTGGGCCGTTTGACTACCTGCTCCCCGAGCGGCTCGGCGCGGTTGACGTCGGGAGTGTGCTGTTGGTGCCGTTCGGGCGCCAGCGCCTGCTCGGCGTGGTGGTCGAGGTGGCCGAGACCAGCGAGCTCGCGCCCGAACGGCTCGCCGAGCCGATCCAGGCGCTCGCGGCGGGCGCCACGCCGGAGCTCGTCCGCCTCGGGCGGTGGATCGCCCGCCAGTACTGCTCGACCCCGGCCCGCGCGCTCGAGCTCGTCCTGCCGCCGGGGGTCGGTCGCGCCGGGCGGGTCGCCGGCCCTCGACTCGAGCTGCTTGCCGCGCCGACCGATGCCGGCCGGACGGCGCTCACCGACGGAGCCCGCCTCGGATCGCGCCAGCGCGAGGCGCTCGCCGAGCTCGCCGAGCGCGGTGAGCTCACCGCGTCGGAGCTCGAGTCCGCCGGCGTGGCCCGCCAGACGCTGAAGCGCCTCGAGGCCAGGGGGCTGGTCTCGCTGCGAGAGAGGGAGCGTGGCCGGCGTCCGTCGATCGTCGCGGTCGGCGCCCAATCCGATAGGCCCCGTCTCTCCGCGGCCCAGGAGCGCGCGGTGGCGAGGATCGTGTCGGCGATCGAGGGGGCAGCGGAGCGTGAGCTGCTGCTCCATGGCGTCACGGGATCCGGCAAGACCGAGGTGTACCTGGCGGCCGCCGAGGCCGCGCTGGAGCGGGGCAGGGGCGCGATCGTCCTGGTCCCGGAGATCGCGCTGACGCCGCAGATCGTCGCCCGATTCGCGGCTCGGTTCGGCGATCGCGTCGCGCTGCTCCACTCGCAGCTCTCACTCGGCGAGCGCCGCGACGAGTGGCGGCGCCTGGACTCCGGCGAGGCGCGGATCTGCGTCGGACCGCGCTCGGCGATCCTGGCGCCCGTCCGCGACCTGGGACTGATCGTGGTCGACGAGGAGCACGACGCCTCCTACAAGCAGGAGAGCGACCCCCGCTACGACGCGCGCGAGGTGGCGCGCCACCGCGCCGCGCAGGCGGGCGCCGCGCTGGTCGCGGGCAGCGCCACCCCGCGACCGGAGAGCTGGATGGCGCTGCCCCGGATCGAGCTGCCCACCAGGGCGGACGGCCGCAACCTGCCCGAGGTGGAGCTGGTCGACCTTCGGGGACGCTCGCCGCGGTCGGGGCCGATTCATCCTCGAACGTCGGAGGCGCTCGCCGCGGTCGCCGAGCAGGGGGGCAAGGCGATCGTGCTGCTCAACCGGCGCGGCTGGTCGCCGTTCCTGTCCTGCGGCTCCTGCGGGCGGGCGTGGAGCTGCCCGAACTGCGACGTGTCGCTGGTCGTCCACGAGCTCCGCGGCGCGCCTCGGGCCGAAGCGGATGGTGGCGCCGAGCTTCGCTGCCACCACTGCGGACACGCGGAGCCGGTTCCCTTGCTGTGCCCCGGGTGCGGATCGGTGGCCCTGTCGCGCCACGGGGTCGGCACCGAGCGGCTGGCCACGCTGCTGACCGAGGCGGTGTCCCCCCTGCCGGTCTTCCGGCTCTACTCCGATACGGCGGGGGGTGGCGGCGGCCACCTCGAGATCCTGCGGCGATTCGACCGCGCCGAGTCAGGGGTCCTGGTCGGCACCCAGATGGTCGGAAAAGGGCACGACTTCCCCGAGGTGGTGCTGAGTGTCGTGCTGGACGCGGACGCCACCCTTCGTTTTCCCGACTTCCGCGCCGAGGAGCGCACCTTCGCCCTCGTCTCCCAGCTCGCCGGTCGAAGCGGCAGGGGAGAGCGCGAGGGAAGGGTGCTCGTGCAGACGCTCGCCCCCGATGCCCCGGCGATCCGTCACGCCGCCCGCCACGACGCTCCCGGCTTTCTGGCCGGGGAGCTGGAGCGCCGCAGGGAGCTTCGCTACCCACCCTTCTCGCACCTGGTCCGCATCGAGGTGGGGGCGCCCGACGCCGAGCCCGCACAGCGGGCGATCACGCGGCTCGCGGACGCGCTCGCCGAGACGCTCCCGAGCGGCACCGAGCTGCTCGGCCCCGCCCCCAGGTTTCGCCTCCGGGGACGTCACCGGCGCCAACTGCTGCTCAAGGCCGACGATCGTGAGGAGACGGTGACGAGCGTGCGCGGCGCCGTCGAGGCCCTGGCCTCGGCTCGCAAGCTGCGCGGGGTGGCGCTCAGCGTGGACGTGGATCCGCAGTGAGAGCCGCATTAGACTCGGGACGATGAGCGACGCGCCCGAAACCGCGACGATCTCCGACCCCGACACGGCGGACCCCGAGGGCCCCGCCGAGGATCGACCCTCCGAGCTGGATGACGAGTCGCGCGAGCGGCGGACCGCCGCGCTGGCTCAGATCCGAACCTTCGGCGACCCGGTTCTCAAGTCCCGCGCCTCGGACGTGAGCCGCTTCGGCCCCGAGCTCGAGCGGGAGGCCGACCGGATGATCGCGATCATGCGCGATGCGATCGGCGTCGGCCTCGCCGCGACCCAGCTCGGCGTCATGCATCGGCTGCTGGTCTTCCAGGCCGGTCCACAGGCCACCCCGACGGCGATCGCCAACCCGGACCTCGAGTGGATGTCCGACGAGGTCGCCACCGCCGAGGAGGGTTGCCTGAGCCTCCCTCGAGTCGCGGTCGACGTCGAGCGGGCGCTGCATGCGCGGGTCACCGGTCTCGACGTCAACGGGGAGGCTCTGACGGTCGAGGCCTCGGGACTCGAGGCGCGCGTCCTCCAACACGAGATCGACCACCTCGACGGCGTCCTGATGCTCGACCGCGCGACCCGCGAGCAGCGAAAGGAGGCCCTCCGGGCACTCCGAGAGGGCGAGAGCTACGCCCCGCACGACGATGACGATCGCTCGGCCGAGTCGTCGGGCTGACTTGCGGGTCGTCTACCTGGGCACCTCCGAGTTCGCTGTCGCGGTCCTGAACCGACTTGCCGACTCGCCGTTTCGCCCCGTGCTCGTGATCACCCCGCCGGACCGCCCCAAGGGACGGGGGCGGCGGGTGGGCGCCCCGCCCGCGGCGCTCGCGGCCCGCGAGCTCGACCTGCCGCTCCACCAGGCCGACAGCGTCAACCGGCCCGAGGCGGTGGACGCGGTTCGAGCAGCGTCCGCCGAGCGCGGCGTCGTCTGCGCGTTCGGCCAACTGATCTCCGAGCCGCTGCTCTCGGAGCTGCCGATGCTGAACGTCCATCCGTCGCTGCTGCCGCGATGGCGCGGCGCGGCACCGATCGAGCGGACGATCATGGCGGGCGACGGCGAGACCGGCGTGACGATCATCCAGGTCGCCGCGGGCTTCGACTCGGGGCCGATGGCGCTTCGCGAGCGGGTCGAGATCGAGCCCCGGGACGACTATGGCTCGCTCTCCGACCGACTGGCCAAGCTCGGAGGGAAGCTGATCGTGCGGGCCTTGGAGCTCGACGCCGCGGGGGAGCTCCAATTCGCCGAGCAGGATGAGGCGGAGGTGACCTATGCCGAGAAGATCACCGCGGCCGATCGTCGCCTCGATCCCGGCAGGCCGGCGGTCGAGCTCGCGCGGGCGGTGCGCGCCCTCAATCCCCACATCGGCGCCGGGCTCGACCTCGAGGGTGGGGGCCGACTCCGCGTTCGCGGGGCGACGGCGGAGCCGGGGGAGCTCGACCCGGGGGCGCTCGTCGCGGAGGGCGGAGTCCTGCGTCTGGGGTGTGCCGAGGGGGCGCTTCGCATCGAGGAGGTCCAGCCGGCGGGAGGCCGCCCGATGGCGGCCGAGGCATACCTTCGCGGACACCCCGCCCCGCGACTCGCCAGCTGAGCTCGACGGGGTCGAGCCGGCGAGTCGCGGGGACCGACATCCGGGCGGGTTACGATCGGACGCACGGTGGCTTCCGGCTCCGATCAAAGTCCCGCGCCTCTGAATCGCCCCGCGTGCCCCGGGTGCGGCGAGCCCTGGCTTCGCCCAACCCAGCTCCCGGGCCGGTATCGATGCGTGTACTGCCTGCGGCGCTTCGAGCTCGTGTCGGGGTGCCCGAAGTGCGGGGCGCATCAGACGATCGTCCGGATGAGCACCTCCGAGGACCTGCTGTGCCAGCATTGCGGCGGCTCGATGCTTCAGCCAGTCTGATGGAGGGAACCGTGCCCACCGGCGGGAGGAAGGCGCGAGGGCTGCCCGCCGGCCGCCGCGTCGCGCCATCGATCCTGTCGGCGGACTTCGCGAGCCTCGGCTCGCAGGTGGCGGAGGTCATGGCCGCCGGCGCCCGCGTGATCCACGTCGATGTCATGGACGGCCACTTCGTCCCCCCGATCACGATCGGCCCGCTCGTCGCGGGCTCGATCGCGGATCAGGTGCACGCGGCGGGCGGCGCGATCGACGTCCACCTGATGATCGAGCGGCCCGCAGATCACGTCGAGGAGTTCGCGCGGGCGGGGGCCGACTGCATCACCCTGCACTACGAGGCCGACCCTCACGTGGCGCGCACCCTCGGGGCGGTCCGTGAAGCCGGCTGCCTGGCCGGGATCGCCCTCAACCCGGGCACGCCGGCCGCCTCGATCTCCGAGCTCGGCGCGTTCGCCGACCTGATCCTCTGCATGTCGGTGAACCCCGGTTGGGGCGGGCAGCCCTTCATCCCCTCCTCACCCGACAAGATCGCGAGGCTGGCCGGCCTCGCGCCCGAGCAGCGGATCGAGGTCGACGGCGGGATCGACCCCGGCACGGTCGGCTCGGTCGCCGACGCCGGGGCAACCATCTTCGTCGCCGGCTCCGCGATCTTCGGCGATCCCGACCCCGCCGCGGCCTACCGGCGAATCGCCGAAGCCGCGAAAGCCGACTAGCTGCGAATCGGCACGAGTGGGCCTCAGCTCGCCTCGTCGGCGGCCGCCAGTCGCGCCTCGATCTCCTCGGGGGAGCCGGGGGCCGGGACGTCCTCGCGGCGTGTGCGGGGGCTGCGGTAGAGGAGGTAGAGGAGCCCGCAGAGCAGCGCCGCGGCCGCGGCGAACCCGACCTCGACCCGGCGGAACTCGGTCAGCACCGGGAGCAGGTTCCAGATCAGGAAGGCCGACGCGGCGCTCACCCAGCAGGCCGCCGCCCGGCGTGCCTGGCCCTGTGCGAGGGCGGCCTGGTTCAGCGTCCCCGAGGACAGGTAGAAGCCCATCCCGACGGTGACGATCAGCAGGCCCGCCCGGTCATAGGTGAACTTGTCGCCGAAGGCGAGCTGCATGATCTCGGGCCCGGCCACCGCCACCACCACCCCGACCAGCCCGGCGAACCCCGCGATTGCGGTGAGTGTCAGCCGCACCGAGAGGCTGAAGGCATCCGCGTCGCCGGCTCGGGTGCTCGAGCGAAGCCGGGTGAGGTGAGGGAGGAGGCTGGTCGCGACCGCCTGGAACAGGACCAGCGGGGCCCGGGCGATCATCAGCACGTTGAAGATGTATCCCGCCGCGGCCGCGCCCTCGGACGCCCGCACGAGCAGCGGACCGGCGTTGAGGAGCGTCTGCTCGCTGACCATCACCAGGAGCACGGCCGCGGCGAAGCCGCCGCCGTGGGCCAGCGTGAACTTCGACCTCTCGTCGGAAGCGGCGGCCGCCGGGGCCGCTCGGCTTCGCATCGCCCGTCCCGCGAAGGCCAGCGGGACGACCGTGAGGCTGAGGATCGGCGCGGCCATCACTCCCAGGGCGACGGCGGTCTGGCCGCTCGCGATCCCCAGCGCAACCGCGAGGGCGAACGACATCCGCGCGGTCGACTCCATCAGCAGGAGCGCGCCGTAAAGCGCGAAGCGCCGGTTGCCCGCCAGAAAGCCCCGGGCGAAGAAGCTCGCGGCGAAGGCGAGGACGGCGGTGACGAGGATCCAGTAGAGCGTCGCGTTGCCGGACAGGAGGTCGTCCTGAATCGGTCCGCGCAGCGCGAGCGCCGCCACGGCGAACGCCGCCGCCAGCCCGGCCTGGATCGTCGCGGCCACGCGAAGCGCCTCGCCGATCGGCTGGCCGTGAGCCTGGCGCTCGGCGATCGTCCTCGAGAGCAGCTGCTCGACGGGCCGAAACAGGACCGAGATCAGGATGAAGACCGTCGACCACAGGACCACCACCTCGCCGTACTGGGTCCGATCGAGGTTGTGGGAGGCGAGCGAGAAATAGACGTAGGTCAGGACGCCCGCCGATCCGACGCCCAGCGAGAGCATCCCGGCGGAGCGCCCGAAGCGCCTCGCCTCCACCGTTGCCTCGCGCGCCACCGCGGGGCACCTTAGAGGCTCGACACGCTGGCTCGGGGGCGCTCGCCGCCCGCGTGGGGGTCGTACAATCGAGTTGACTGACCAGTCAATCAACGGCTCGGCGCAAGGCGAGCGCCGAGCTGCCGCGGAGGGCGGCCCTACGATCAGGACGATGTCGGCGCTGGCCACAGATCAGGATCGGATCCACCTGCTCCGGGCGCTCGAGCTGGCCGAGGGCGGCCGAGGGCGAGTCAGCCCCAACCCGATGGTCGGCGCCGTCGTGGTCCGCGACGGCGAGGTGATCGGTGAGGGCTTCCACGCCGACCTCGGAGACCGCCATGCCGAGGTCGCCGCGATCGACGCGTGTCGACGGGCGGGCCGCGATCCCGCCGGCGGGACGCTCTACGTGACCCTCGAGCCGTGCGCCCACACCGGACGCCAGCCGCCGTGCACCGAGGCGATCCTCGCGTCGTCGATCGCGCGCGTCGTGATCGCGTCCGAGGACCCGAGCGAGAAGGCGAGCGGCCGCGGCCCTGGGATCCTTCGGGACGGCGGCGTCGAGGTCGAGCTGGTCGAGGGCCCCGAAGCGGGCGCTGCGCGGCTCCTCAACCAGCCGTTTCGAAAGCACGCGCGCACCGGGCGCCCTCTCGTCGTCTTCAAGTCGGCGCAGAGCCTCGACGGACGGGTCGCCACGTGGGGCCACGACTCGAAGTGGATCTCGGGCTCGGCCAGCCGCGCAATGGCCCACCGGTGGCGGGCCGAGAGCGACGCGATATGCATCGGGATCGGCACCGCGCTCGCCGACGACCCCCTGCTCACGGCCCGGGACCTGGGCGAGGTGCGCCAGCCGCTTCGGATCGTGTTCGACTCCGAGGCTCGCCTGCCCCGCGGCTCGAAGCTCGTCGGGTCGATCGATCAGGCGCCGCTCGTCGTGGTCGCCGCGCCCGCCGCGCCGCGCGATCGCACCGAGGCGCTCAAAGCCGCCGGGGCCGAGGTGGTCGTCTGCGACGGCGATCCACCGACCCGTGTGTCGGCGGCGCTCGCCGAGCTCGGCCGCCGCGACGTGACGAGCGTGCTCCTGGAAGGGGGCCCGACCCTGGCCGGCGCATTCCTCGACGCTCGCGAGGTCGACGAGCTCCGCATGTTCATCGCCCCGATCGTGATCGGAGGGGCCGCCGCCAAGCCGGTGCTCGGTGGCGAGGGGGCCGCCGAGATCGCGGATGCGACGCGGGCGCTGGCGGTCGAGTGGGAGCGCTCCGACACGGACCTACTGGTCCGCGCGCGACTGCGGGAGTGGTGATGTTCACCGGGCTCGTGCGCGAGGTGGGAACGGTCGAGTCGCTCGAACGAACCGAGGCCGGGGCGCGCCTCAGGGTCGGAGCCGGCCTCGCCGCGGGGCTCTCCGAAGGGGACTCGATCTCGGTCGCCGGCGCGTGCCTCACGGTGGCGGCGTGCGGCGACGGCTCGTTCGCGGCGGACGTCATGAACCAGACCCTCTCGCTCACCACGCTCGGCGAGCTCGGGCCCGCCGAACCGGTCAACCTCGAGCCGGCGGTTCGAGCAGGCGAGCCGCTCGGCGGGCACCTCGTGCAGGGACACGTCGACGCCACCGGCACGGTCGCCGCGATCACCGAGGACGGGTTCTCGCGCCGGGTCCGGATAGCAACCCCGGCGGAGCTCCACCGCTACCTCGCCGAGCACGGATCGATCGCCGTCGCCGGCGTCAGCCTGACGATCTCGGGGCTGGCCGATGACGGCTTCGAGGTCGCCCTGATCCCCGAGACGATTGAGCGGACCACGCTCGGCGGCCTCGAGCGCGGTGATGGAGTGAACCTGGAGGTGGACCTGATCGCGCGCTACGCGGAGCGCCTCGTGCAAGGCTTACCGAACCGGGAAAGGAGCCCAGATGCCTGACACAAGCCCCACCACAGATCCCGCCGGCCCGGACGGCGGCGGTTCGCCGCAGGAGGCGGCCGGCCCGTTCTCGACCATCGAGGAGGCGATCGAGGAGATCCGCCGTGGGCGGATGGTGGTCGTCTGCGACGACGAGAACCGCGAGAACGAGGGCGACCTGACGATGGCCGCGCAGTTCGCGACCCCGGAAGCCGTCAACTTCATGGCCACCCACGGCCGCGGGCTGATCTGCCTCTCGCTCACGTCGGAGCGCTGCGACGAGCTTGAGCTCGACCTGATGGCGGCCAAGAACGAGTCGCCGTTCAACACCGCCTTCACGGTGTCGGTCGAGGCGGCGGAGGGGGTGACCACGGGCATCTCGGCACACGACCGGGCCCACACGATCCAGGTCGCCATGGACCCGCACGCCAAGCCCACCGACCTGGTTCAGCCGGGGCACGTCTTCCCGCTCAAGGCGAAGGAGGGAGGGGTGCTGGAGCGCGCGGGACAGACCGAGGCGTCCGTCGACCTGGCGCGCCTGGCGGGGCTGATCCCGGCCGGGGTGATCTGCGAGGTGATGAACGACGACGGCACGATG
>JBOGZB010000037.1:0-2792 GCA_050697175.1 Solirubrobacterales bacterium
GACGTGGTGATGACGCTCGAGCGCCAGAGCGACCTGCACGGGTTCGAGCTGCTCGCCCGCGCCGCGCGGCGCGAGACGACCGCCGCCGCATGAGCGCGACCGCGGAGCTGACCGTCGAGCAGACGGAGATCCTGCGGACCATCCGCGACTTCGTCGACCGCGACGTGCTCCCGAGCGTCGCGCGCTACGACCACGCGGACGAGTTCCCCGAGCCGCTGGTGCAGACGATGAAGGAGCTCGGGCTGTTCGGGGTGACGATCCCCGAGGAGTACGGCGGGATGGGGCTCGATCTGACGACCTACGCGATGATCGTCGAGGAGCTTTCACGAGGCTGGATCTCGATCTCGGGGGTGGTCAACACACACTTCATCGGCTCCTACCTGCTGATCAAGTTCGGCACCGAGGAGCAGAAGGAGGCCTTCCTGCCGAAAATGGCGACCGGCGAGATCCGGGCCGCCTTCTCGCTGTCGGAGCCCGAGGTCGGCTCCGACGTCCAGGGCATCAAGTCGACGGCCAACCGGGTCGGCGACGACGCGTGGGCGATCAACGGCCAGAAGATGTGGGTCACCAACGGGCTGCGGTCAGGGCTCGTCTTCGTGCTCGTCAAGACCGACACGAAGGCCGACCCCCCCTACAAGGGGATGACCTGCTTCATCTGCGAGAAGGAGCCCGGCGCCGACGAGGTCCCCGGGCTCAGGATCCCGCCGAAGATCAAGAAGATGGGCTACAAGGGGGTCGAGTCCACGGAGCTCGTTTTCGACGGATTCGAGGTTCCCGACGATCGCGTCCTGGGCGGCCCCGAGGGAGTCGGCCAGGGATTCGTCCAGATGATGGACGCGCTGGAGGTCGGGCGGGTGAACGTCGCGGCGCGGGGCGTCGGGGTCGCCCAGCGGGCGCTCGAGCTCGCCCTGCGATACAGCCAGGAGCGAAAGGCCTTCGGCCGGCCGATCGCCCAGCATCAGGCGATCACCTTCAAGCTGGCCGAGATGGGCACCCGGCTCGAGGCGGCGCGTCTGCTCACCCTGAAGGCGGCCAGGATGAAGGACGCCGGGGAGCGGTCGGACCTCGAGGCGGGGATGGCGAAGCTTTTCGCCTCGGAGGCCGCGAGGTCGAACGCCGAGGAGGCGCTGAGGATCCACGGTGGATACGGCTACTCGAAGGAGTACGAGATCGAGCGCATCTACCGCGATGCCCCGCTGCTTCTGATCGGCGAGGGCACCTCCGAGATCCAGAAGATGGTGATCGGCAAGAAGCTCCTGGAGCGAAACAAGATTTGAGCCGTTGCCCAGAGCCCAGGAGCTGATCGCCGTTGCTGTCCGGAACCTCGAACGCGAGGTTCCGGCGCTCGCGAGGCTGAAGATAGTCGTCAGGCTCGAGCTTCGCGGCCGGGGCGACGTCCAGGTGTTCCGGGTCCGGTTGCCCGCCCCCGAGGTCACGAAGGGGGAGCCTGACGACGCTCGGCTCGACGTCGCGATGTCGCGCTCGGTGTTCAACCAGCACGCCGAGAAGGGCCATGTCGGCGACTGGCGCGAAGCCTTCGAGCACGGTGAGATCAGGGTCTCGGGCGATGCCGAGGTCCGGAAGCTGATCGGCACCGTGATCGAGCGTCATCTTGCGCGCGCGCAGCTCCGCAAGGCCCACTAGTGAGCGGCGATCCGCCGACGGGTTCGTCCAAGACCGACGATTCGAGCAGCGAGGGAGCATGAGCGACACCGAAGAGCACAAGCTGATCACCGACCAGGCCGGCCGCGAGGCGTCCGGCGCCCACCGTTATGGCCGCTTCCTCGAGGAGTTCGAGGTGGGCGCGAACTACCTGCACTGGCCCGCGAAGACGATCACCGAGGCGGAGGATCACCTGTTCTGCCTGCTGACCATGAACCACCATCCGCTTCACCTGAACGACGTCTACGCGGCCGGCTCGCAGCAGGGGCGAAACGTGGTCGCCGGACCGTTCGTCTACTCGCTGGTCTTCGGGATGACGGTCGCCGACGTGTCCGGCAAGGCGATCGCCAACCTCGCCACCGACGACCTCAGCCACCCCTCGCCGGTGTTTCACGGAGACACTCTCTACGCGGAGTCCGAGGTGCTCGAGGTCCGGGCCTCGTCGTCGAAGCCCGACCGCGGTGTTGTCCGCGTCCACACCCGTGCCTTCAACCAGGACGGGACGCTCGTCGCCGAGTTCAAGCGCGCCGTCCTCGTCCCCCGCAGCCCCGAGGCGATCGCCGCGGACGGCGGCGCCTAGGAACGGCCGCAAGGCTCCGGGATGCGCGCCGGGCTCGCCCGTCGTCACGCTCGGGTCGGAGGTCTCGGCCTGGCGGTCGCCGCGATCGTGACGGCGCTGCTCGCGCCCTTCGCCGCGGGGGCCACTTCGCCGGCCGTCACGTGCCCGGCCCCCAAGGCGAGCTCGACGGGTCAGGGGGCGCCGCCGCTTCGCTTCGGGATCACTCCCGCCGGCGAGGCTGGATCGATCGGCCCGCCGGTGCCGCTGACGCCGATCGACATGGGAAAGACCTTCAGGGCGCTCAGCCGGTTGCGAGCGCCTCGCGCTCCGTTCGTCCTGCGACTGAACCGCTTCTTTTGGTCCGACGGCGAGGGTGGGATCCATCGGTTCGCGAGGCTGGCCCGCCGCTACACGCGGCGGGGTTACCGGGTGGAGCTCCAGCTTCGCTACCACCCGACGCCGGCACAGGAGGGGGACATCCCTGCCTGGGTTCGCTTCGTCCGCCAGGTTGTGCGGCGCTTCGGCCCGAACCCCGGGGTGACGGGGCTCCAGGTGACGAACGAGGTCAACC
>JBOGZB010000038.1:0-7466 GCA_050697175.1 Solirubrobacterales bacterium
GGTGGTCGTCTTCCCGGCGCCGTTGGGCCCCAGGAACGCGAACACCTCGCGGCTGGCGATTTCGAGATCGATGCCTCGGACCGCATTCACCTCGCCGTAGGACTTCTGGAGGCCCCGGACCTCGATCACCGGCTCGCGCATCAGACTCGATTCTATGGACGCGGAATGCCGGTTCTGTATCGTTGGCCCTGCCCGGCGGTGGAAGTCGTCGAGGCGGGACAGCTTCACCAACCGATGCGCCGAGCCTGGACAATCGCAGTTCTGCTTGCCCTGATCGCCCTCGCAGCGCAGGGCGCTTCGCCCGCGCTTGCCAAGCGCGGGTTCTTCGGCGTCCACTACGGAGCCGGGAAAGTCGGCAAGAAGAACCTGAACCTGATGGACAAGGGCAACGTCGGCACCGTGCGCAAGGTCCTGTACTGGAACTCGATCGAGGTCCGGAAGGGAACCTACGCGTGGGCGGCGACCGACGCCCTGGTCGGCAACCTCGCGGCCCGGGGCATCTCGATGCTCCCAGTGGTCTACGGCTCGCCCCGGTTCGTCACCAAGCAGCCGAACGTCCCTCCGGTCGCGTCGGCCCACAAGCGAAAGCTGTTCCGCAAGTTCCTCACCCAGGCCGTGAAGCGCTACGGAAAGGGCGGCACCTACTGGACGGCGCCGAAGCTCTACCGCAAACAGCATCCCGGCAAGCGGCCGCGGCCGATCGAGAACTGGCAGATCTGGAACGAGCCGAACCTCGCCAAGTTCTTCGCCCCCCACCCGTCGGTGCACAAGTACGCGACCCTGGTCAAGAGCGCCCGCCGCGCGATCCACGGCGTGGACCACAAGGGGAACGTGATCCTCGCCGGGATGTCCGGACGAGGGCACCCTTCGGACAAGAAGTTCCTCAACCGCTTCTATCGCGAGCGCCGGATAAAGCGATCGTTCGACGCCGTCGCGGTCAACCCCTATGCCCCGAGCGTCAAGCAGGTGGGAGCGAAGATCAAGCGGATCCGCGGCGTGATGCGCCGCCATGGCGACAAGCGGACCGCGCTTTGGATCAGCGAGCTCGGGTGGGGCTCGCATCCGCCGGACCGCTTCGGCCTCAACAAGGGAGTCCAAGGCCAGAAGCAGATCCTCACCAAGGCGTTCCGGATGATCGTCAAGCATCGGCGGGCTTGGCACGTCAAGCGCCTGATCTGGTTCGACTTCCGCGATCCGCCGCCGACCGGCGGCGGGTGCAGCTTCTGCACATCGGCCGGGCTGATCCAGCACAGCGGCAAGACGAAGCCCTCCTGGCGAGCCTTCAAGCGCTTCACGCACTAGACGCCGGGGGCCCGGCCGCTCGGCCTTTGTCGCGCCGCTCAGCCGGGCTCGACGTCGCGGTGGACGACCCGAAGCGAGACGTCGTCATGGTCGGCGAAGTGCTCTGCGATCCGAGCCGCGACGGTCAGCGACCTGTGGCGCCCGCCGGTGCAGCCGATCCCGATCGTCAGGTGCTTCTTGCCCTCGGTCACGTAGGCGGGGAGCAGGAAGTCGAGCATCGGGAAGAGCCGGGCGTAGAACTCGCTTGCAAGCTCGCCGGCCTCCACGTACTCGACCACCTTGGGGTCGCGGCCGGTCAGCGGGCGCAGGTCCTCGCGGTAGTGGGGGTTGGGGAGGAAGCGGACGTCGAACACCAGATCGGCCTCGCGGGGCGGGCCGTTCTTGAACCCGAAGGTGATGATCGTCGCCGCGAGCTTTCCCTGGTCGGCCTTCGGGCCGAGCAGGTCGGAGACCACGCGCCGCCGGAGCATCCCGCCGGTCAGGTCGCTGGTGTCCATGACCAGGTCGGCGGCCTCGCGGAGCGGCCCGAGGACCTCGCGCTCGGCGCGGATCCCCTCGAGCACCCTGCCGTTCGGGGCCATCGGGTGGCGCCTGCGGGTCTCCTTGAAGCGGTCCAGCAGGGTGGCCTCGTCGGCCTCCAGGAACAGCACCGTCGGGTCGAGCCCGGACTCGGTGAGCTGGCCGAGCACCTCGACCAGCTCCTCGAAGTACTCGCCGCCGCGGACGTCCGAGACGATCGCGGCGCGGCGAACGCCGCTTCCCTCGTGGCGAAACAGCTCGCCGAGCGAGCCGATCATCCTCGGGGGAAGGTTGTCGACGCAGAAGTAACCGCCGTCCTCGAAGGCGGCGATCGCCTCGGACTTGCCCGCTCCCGAGTACCCGGTGATCACCACGAGGTCGACCTCGCGCGGGGACCCGTCGTCGCCGTCGATCGGGTTCGAACGCTCGCTCATCGGCCCGCCTTGTGGAGCTGGCGGTGGATCTGGCGCGCCAGCTTCCCGGGGATCCCGGGAACCGCCTCGAGCTCCTCGCGGGAGGCGCCGACCAGGCGCTCGGGTGACCCGAAGTGGCTCAGGAGGGCTCGCTTTCGCACCGGCCCGACGCCGGGCAGGTCATCGATCAGCGAGCGGGTCATCGAACCGTCGCGCCGCTGGCGATGGAAGTCGAGCGCGAACCGGTGTGCCTCGTCGCGGACCCGCTTCAAGAGGCGAAGCGCCTCCGAGTCCGCGGGAATCGCCAGCGGGCTCGAGCGGCCGGGCACGAACACCTCCTCGAGCTGCTTCGCCAACCCGATCACCGCGGTCCCTCGCTCGACCAGGGGCGCCAGCGCGCGGACCCCGGCCGAGAGCTGGCCCTTGCCGCCGTCGATCACGATCAGGTCGGGCAGCGACGCGAAGCTCTCGTCACGCTCGTCGTGCGGCGAGCGATCCGCCTGCTCGCGCAGGCGGGCGGCGCGGCGGCCCAGCACCTCCTCCACCGAGGCGAAGTCATCCGGCCCGCGCGGCCGCTCGCCCCGGACCCTGAACTTGCGGTAGTCGGACTTCTTCGGGGCGCCGCCCTCGAAGACGACCATCGAGGCGACGGTGTGGTCGGCGCCGAGGTTGGAGATGTCGAAGCCCTCGATCCGGATCGGCAGCGAGCTCAGGTCCAGCGCCTCCTGGAGCGCGGCAAGGGCGTCGACCCTCTGGGAGCGGCGACGCTCGGAGCGCAGCTTGTCCTGGGCGAGCGCGAGGCGGGCGTTTCGCTCCGCCAGCTCGCGGAGGCGGCGCTTGTCGCCGCGCTCGGCCATCCGCACCTCGACCGGCCCTCCCCTCCTCGACGACAGGGCGTCGGCGAGCAGCTCGGTTCGGTCGCGAAGCGCGGGGCCGACCACCACGAGGCGCGGAACCGCCGGGACCGCCGAGTAGTACTGGGCTACGAACTCCTCGGTCACCTCGGCCTCGTCGCGCTCGCTCTCGTTCGCGAGATAGAAGCCGTGGCGCTCGGCCAGGATCCCGTCGCGAACCTGGAAGACCTGCGCGTTGGCGCCGTTGCCTTCGACCGCGACGGCGATCAGGTCCGCGCTGTCGAGGGACTCGCCGGCGACGCTTCGGCGCTGCATCAGCGACCGGACGGCCTCGAGCCGATCGCGATAGGTCGCCGCGCGCTCGAACTCCTCCGCGGCCGCGGCCTCGGTCATCTTGCGATCGAGGTCGCGCTCGACGTCGCGGTAGCGGCCCGACAGGAAGTCGATGATCGCCTCGATGTTTCGCCGGTATTCCTCGCGATCGATGTAGCCGACGCAGGGGGCCTGGCAGCGCTTGATGTAGTAGTCGAGGCAGGGAACTCCCGAGCGGCGGCCGGGCTCGGGGCCCTCGCAGGTCCGGTACTGGAACAGCTTGCCGAGCAGGTCCAGCGTCTCGCGGACCCGCCGGGCGCTCGAGAAGGGTCCGAAGTAGACGCGCCCCGAGCGGTGGCGCTCGCGCGTGAAGTAGACGCGCGGGAACTCCTCGTCGAGGCTGACGCCGACGTAGGGATAGGACTTGTCGTCGCGCAGCCGGATGTTGAAGCGGGGGCGATGGCGCTTGATGAACTGCTGCTCGGCGAGGAGCGCCTCGGACTCCGACTCGGTGACCAGGAAGTCGATCGAGCCGACCCGGTCGATGAATGCGAGCCCGCCGCGGTGCGGGCCCGAGAAGTGGGACGCGACGCGCTTTCGGATCGAGCGCGCCTTGCCGACGTAGAGCACCCCGCCGTCGCCGTCCTTGAACAGGTACACGCCCGGCTGGTCGGGCAGCCGCCGTCGCTGGTCGTCCAGGTTCGATCCCATGGATGGATGATCGCCTCTCGGCCCTTCCGCCATGTGAAGAAGGTTAGGCTGCTGGCCAGCTGGCCAACCGACGAGCAGGAGAGCGAATGACCACAGCCACCGCCCCGAGCCCGCCCGAGATGAAGACCCTGCGCCTCGAGATCGAGGGCGAGATCGGAACCCTGACGCTCGACCGCCCGGACGTGCTCAACGCGATGAGCCCCGAGCTGATCGGCGAGCTCGTCACCGCGGCCGCCTGGCTGGCCGACCGGGCGGCGCTTCGGGCGCTGATCGTGACCGGCGCCGGGCGTGCCTTCTCGGCGGGCGGCGACGTCAACTGGTTCAAGCGCGGGCTCGAGGAGTCCGGGTCATATCTGTCGGCCGACGTGCGCCGCGGCGCCGACGTCCTGCACCAGGCGATCGTCGACTTCCGCCGCATCCCCTATCCGGTGATCGGGGCGATCAACGGGGTCGCCGCGGGAGCCGGCTTCTCGCTCGCGCTGATGTGCGACACCAGGATCGCCTCGGAGGACGCGGCGTTCGTCTGCGCATACGGGCGGATCGGCGCCTCGCCGGACGGAGGCATGACCTACTTCCTGCCCAGGATGGTCGGCCCGGCACGGGCGGTCGAGCTGCTCCTCAACGATCCGCTGCTGAGCGCAGAGCAGGCGCGGGAGATGGGCATCGTCGCCGAGGTGGTGCCCGCCGACGCGCTGATCGAGCGCGCGACCGAGAAGGCCGCGAAGCTGGCCGCCATGGCGCCGCACTACGTGCGGATGTCGAAGCAGCTCGTCTCCGTCAGCCTCGACAACACCCTCGCCGACCATCTCCAGCTCGAGCGCCACGGGATCGCCGACAGCATGGCGACCGACGATCTGCGCGAGGGCGTCACCGCGTTCATCGAGGGCCGCGACGCGACGTTCAGCGGTCGTTGAGGGCCGCCGCTATAGACTCGCCACGACCAGCTTGAAAGGGGATCGTCGATGAGAAAGCTCGTGATCGTCGTACTCGGGGCCGCCGCGTCCGTGGCGCTCGTGGCCTGCGGGAGCAGCAGCAGTAGCAGCACCACGACCCCGACGGCGAGCTCGACGTCCTCGACCACCTCGACGACGGCGTCGGGCGGCGGCGGCGGGACGATCGCCCTGGCGGCCGACCCGAGCGGGGCGCTCAAGTATCAGCAGAGCTCGCTCTCGGGCACGGCGGGCAAGAACACGATCGACTTCACCAACCAGTCCTCGCTCGGACACGACGTCTGCGTCGCCGACTCCGGCGGCAAGGAGGTGGGCTGCAGCGACGTGATCACCGGCGGCAAGACGACGCTCTCAGTCGACCTGAAACCGGGCACCTACACCTACTTCTGCAGCGTGCCCGGACACGAGGACGCCGGGATGAAGGGCACCCTGACAGTCAAGTAGGGCCGCTGCAAACCGTCGTCTGGCGGTGTCCTCGGTCGATCGTCTCGCTCACGTAGGTTCTCCTACGCTCGCTTCACCGATCGACCTGCGTCCTTGCCAGGCTCGGTTTTCGCGGCCCGGCGAAGCTACGGAATCAGGGCGCGGCCGACGGCCTCGGCGACGCAAACGGGCTTGTCCTGGCCCTCGCCTTCGACCGTGAACTTGGTCACGACGTGCCACCAGCCGTCGCCCAGCTCCTCGATCGAAAGGAGCTCGGCCCTGGCGCGCACCCTGGTCCCGGTCGGGACCGCGGCGGGGAACCGGACCTTGTTGAACCCGTAGTTGATCCCCATCTTGACGCCCGGGTTCTGGATCAGCTGAGGCCGGAAGTAATCGATCAGCGACAGGGTGAGGTTCCCGTGTGCGACCGTGGTGCCGTACGGGCTCTCGGCGGCGGCCCGCTCGCGATCGACGTGGATCCACTGGTCGTCGCGCGAGACCTCGGCGAGCTTGTCGACGTCCTCCTGCGTGACCTCGAACCACTCGGTCGGGCCGAGCTCCTGCCCGACCAGCTCGCGCATGTGCTCGACGCCCTCGATCTCGACCGGCTGCATGCCGAGGAGACTATGGCCTGCGGCCTGCGAGTGTCAGCGCGCGGCGCGGACCTTCTCGCAGGCGACGTCCGCGGTGTCGGGATCCCGGCCGCTGCGGGCGTGAGGGCGACCCCCGAGGCATGCATCGTGGAGCCCCGGACCCCCGTGCAGGCCGTCAGCTCGCCGCCCGCCGTGGAGTTGGTCGTCGCCCAGCTCGCCGTACAGCGTGTCCCGTCCGTCGCCGCCGTAGACCGTGTCGGAACCCCCGTAGGCGCAGACGGTGTCCGCGCCGTCTCCCGCGTGGATCAGGTCCCCCTCGGTGGAGCCCTGGATGGTGTGCCCGCCGGGCGGGTCCGTATACGGAACGCCGTCGTCGACGGTGTAGTCGGCCTTGATCCCGCAGATGCTGTCGGTCGGATTGCCACCGCTCGCCGTGGCCAGCAGAAGGGCGGCCACGATTCCCATCGACCCGGCGAGGACCACCTTTGCCCGGAGGCTCATCGGAGCGTCGCGCCGTTCATCGGCGGCAGAGTATCCGCATGAGGCGTTCGCCACCGTCCTCGGGATCGTCCTCAATCCACCAGCCGCACCTCGAGCGCCGGGGCGGTCAGCTCGCCGGCGCCGCCGAGCAGGCCGAGGATGCGGGCGACGTAGGCCTGCGTCTCGGGGATCGACGGCACGCAGTGGCAGGCCGCGACCGGCGCCGGGCCGGCGTTGTAGGCGGCAAGCGCCAGCGAGACCGAGCCGAACTGCCGGATCAGATCCGACATCAGGTGCGCCTGGGCGTCGATCGCGGCTGGGGCGTCGAAGGGATCTCGCAGGCCATACGCACGAGCGGTCGCGGGCATGAACTGGGCGATCCCCTGGGCGCCCACGCCTGACACGGCGTACGGGTTGAAGTTCGACTCGGCGAGGAGCTGAGCCGCGAGCACCCCCGCCGAGACGTTCCATCGCGCCGCCGCGCCGAGGATCGGCTCGCGGAAGCCCGCCGGCACGAAGTCAGGCAGGCCGCCGGCCGCCGCCGTCTGCCCGTCCCCGCCCGGGCTCACCCCGACGGCGTCGCCCGCGGCCGAGCACGGCGCCGGCCCGCGGACGAAGCCGAAGTGCCAGGGTTCCCACGAGTAGCGCTTCAGGAAGCCGAAGCGCGGCGCGTTCGCGGCCAGCCATCCGTACGCGCCGGGCGGACCGAGGTCGAGCTCGGTGGCGCATCGGTGAAGCGAGGTCCCCGGCGGCGCCACCCATCGCGGGTCCGGGTGCTGGGCGAACAGCCGGGCCTGCTCCGCGTCTGATCGGTATGCCGAGGTCACGGTGAGCGCGATCCCCGCCCGCGCCGCCGCGCCCGCCATCTGGTCGAACGCGGCGGCGACGTCCGGTCTCATCGGCTTGCCC
>JBOGZB010000039.1:0-5331 GCA_050697175.1 Solirubrobacterales bacterium
GCTCGATTCTTCCTCGTCGCCGCCCGCGTCGCCGCCGCCGGCCGCAGCCGCCGGAGCGGCCGCCGCGACGGCCGTCGCGGAGACGCCGAACTCCTCCTCGAGCGCCTTGACGCGCTCCGACAGCTCCAGAACCGAGATGCCCTTGAGCTCCTCGATCCAATCGGCCGTGCTGATCTTCGTGGCCACTCTTTACTCCTCGCTCTTCGTTTCCTCTTGGACATCTTCGCCGGGGGATGCGCTCACGGCGGGTTCGGCCTCCGACGCGGCGGCAGGCTGGGCCTCCTGCTCCGCCTCATCGTCGTCAGCCTCAGCAGACTCTTCGTCGGGCTCGCCGTCGGCCGGCTCCGTGGTTGCCGGCGACTCCTCGGACGCCTCCTCAGTGGACTCCTCGGCCGACTCGGCGGCCGCGCCGTCGTCAGCCCCGGCGGGCTCCTCCTCGGCGGCGGGCTCCTCCTCGCGGGGCTCCTCCTCGGCGGCGGGCTCTTCCTCGGCGACCCCGCCCCCGACAAGGCCCTTCTCCTGGATCTGGCCCAGCGCGACCGCCAACCCCGAGACCATCGACGCGAGACCCCGCGCGAGCCCGGAGATCGGGCTGGCCGCGATGCCGACGAGCTGGCCGCGCAGGACGTCGAGGCCGGGCAGGCGCGCGATCACCTGGAACTGGCCCGGATCGAGCGGGGCCCCGTCCATCAGGCCGCCCTTGTACTCCAAGATGTCGTGCTGCCTGCCGAAGGTCGCGATCGCCTTCGCGGCGGTCACCGCGTCGCCCTTCACGAAGGTCAGGGCGGTGGGGCCCTCGAGGACCTGATCGAGCTCACCGGTCCCGGCCCGCTCGACCGCCCGCTTGGCTAACCGGTTCTTGACCACCCGGAAGGTCGCGTCGGCCTCGGAGAGCTGCGCCCGGAGCTCGGCGGCCTGGGGAACGCTGATGCCGCGATAGTCGACCGCGAAGATCGCGTTCGCACCGCCGAGTCGATCGGCGATCTCATCTACCAGGGCTGATTTCTGTTCTTTGTCCATGGGGCCTGGATCGGCTCGCCGGGACCGCAATCAAAGAGCCCGCACGCGGGCGGGCTCGGAGCAGCGACTCAGTGCCTCGCCTGCGCCGGTCTTTCGGGCTCGCCGCCGGCGAGCCCCGCCGACGGTCTTCGGCAGGTTCGATTGGAATCCGGATTCTACGCGGGCGACTCCACGGGCGCCTGCTCGGCCTCGTCGGGGGTCGCGCCGTCGCCGCCGTCGGCGATGATCTCCGAGAGGCGGGTCCGCGAGGCGTTGACCGGGATGCCCGGCCCCATGGTCGTCGCCAGAGTGATCGAGAGCAGAAAGCGGCCCTTGGCGGCGGCCGGGCGGGCGCGAACGATCTCGTCGACGACCGCGGCGTAGTTCTCGAGCAGCGCCCGCTCGTCGAAGCTGGCCTTGCCGATCGTCAGGTGGATCACGGCCTGACGATCGGTCCGGTACTCGACCTTGCCGGCCTTGGCCTCACCGACCGCCTTCGCGATGTCGTTGGTGACCGTGCCGACCTTCGGGTTCGGCATCTTGCCCTGCGGGCCGAGAACCCGCCCGAGCTTCGAGACCACCGGGCCCATCAGGTCGGGAGTCGTGATCGCGACGTCGAAGTCCGTCCAGCCCTCGTTGACGCGATCGGCGAGGTCCTGAGCGCCCACATGGTCGGCCCCGGCCTCGGTCGCGGCCTTGGCGGCATCGCCCTCGGCGAAGGCGGCGACCACCACATCCTTGCCCAGCCCGTGCGGCAAGGCGAGCGTGCCGCGCAGCTGCTCCTCGGCGTGGCGGACGTTGACCCCGAGGCGCAGATGGACCTCGACGGTCTCGTCGAACTTCGTGCCGGCGGTCTCCTTGACGAGCGCGATCGCCTCGGCGGGGGAGTAGCGACGGTCTCGGTCGACCTTCGCGTACGCCTCGCGAAACCTCTTTCCGCGGCGACCGGCCATCACTCGAGCCCCTCCACGTCGACCCCCATCGAGCGGGCCGTCCCGGCGATGATCCGCGATGCCGCATCGAGGTCGTTGGCGTTCAGGTCGGGCATCTTGCGCTCGGCGATCTGGCGCACCTGGGCGGCGCTGATCGTCCCGACCTTGTTGCGGTTCGGCTCGCCGGAGCCCTTTTCGAGGCCGATCGCCTCCTTGATCAGCACGGCGGCCGGCGGAGTCTTGGTGATGAACTCGAACGAGCGGTCCTCGAAGACCGTGATCTCGACCGGGATGATCGTCCCGGCGTCCTGCTGGGTCTGGGCGTTGAACGCCTTGCAGAACTCCATGATGTTGACCCCGTGCTGGCCCAGCGCGGGACCGACCGGCGGCGCGGGGTTCGCCGCTCCGGCCGGAATCTGGAGCTTGATCATCGTGAGGACTTTTTTGGCCATGGATTGATGAGCTTATGGGCTGTCGGGTTCCGTTGAATACCTTGCGGGCGCCTGCGGCGCCCTTACATGCTGCTTTCGGAGCTAAAGCTCCTCATCTCATACCTTCTTAACCTGGTCATACCCCACCTCGACCGGCGTCTCGCGGCCGAAGATCGAGACCAGAACCTTGAGCTTCGCCGCGTCCTCGTTTATCTCTGCGATCTCGCCCGAGAAGTCCGACAGGGGACCGGAGATGACCTTGACCGTCTCGCCGATCGTGAACTGGGCGCGGCTTCTGGGCCGCTCGGCCGTCTCGCGATGGAGCAGCCGGTCGACCTCCGGCTGCGAGAGCGGGATCGGCTTGTTGCGAGACCCGACGAAGCCCGTGACGCCGGGGGTGTTCTTGACCAGGGTCCACGCGTCGTCCGTCATCTCCATCTGGACCAGCACGTAGCCGGGCATGGTCCGCTTCTCGATCTGAACCCGCTGGCCATCCTTGAGCTCGGAGATCTGCTCGGTGGGGACCACGACCTGGCGCACTCTCTGTCGCTCGCCCATCGTCTCGATCCGGTGCTCGAGATTGTGCTTGACCTTGTTCTCGTGCCCGGAGTAGGTGTTGATCACGTACCAGCGGAACATTTCCTCAGCTCTCGTTGCTCGGTATGGGGTCGACGTTGGTGGGTTCGCGGGCGCTCGGAATCGCTACAGGATCCGCTGGACCAGCCAGTTGAACGCCGCATCCAGAGCGCCCAGATAGGCCGCCGCGACGGCGATGAACAGGAGGGTGACCGCCGAAGCCTGGACCAGCGTCTCCCGATCCGGCCACTGGACTCTCTTCAGCTCGGCCCAGCAGGAGACCAGGAACCCGATCACCGCGCCGCGCTTTCGCTCCTGCGGCTCGGGCGAAGCGCGACGGCGCTTCTCGGAGTCCTTGCGACGTCGCTCTCGCTCCCGGTCCTCGCGCTTCTTCGCCCGCCGGCCGGTTCGGTCGGCGGGGGCCTCGGCGGGCACATCGGCGGGCTTTGCCGCCGGCGCAGCGCGCTTCTTGGAGGTCGGCTCCGCGGGCTCGGCCGAAGGCGCCTCGGTGAGCGCCTCCAGATCCGCTCCCCGTTCGGCCAGCTCGGCTTCGACGACGTCCGCCGACTCGGGAACCTGGGTTCGCTCCTGGGCGCGGGAGTCGGCGTCGCGTGAGCGCTCGGCCTCGCGGGCCGCGCGCGCCTCGCGCGCTCGCCGCTCCGCCTTTCGCTGCGCTCTCGTCTTCGCCACGGCTACTCAGATCTCCGCTCAGCGCGTCTCCTTGTGGGGGGTGTGGCGGCCGCACCAATGGCAGTACTTGGCAATCTCGAGTCGGTCCGGTGTGTTTCGCCGAGACTTGTTGGTCTGGTAGTTGCGCCGCTTGCATTCCTCGCAGGCGAGCGTTACGGCGATTCGGACTTCTCCGCGGGCCATTGGCTGATCGTGATCCCCTCTTCGCTCCGGCCGGGTGGTCCGCCACCGTGACGGATCCGCACCCCTCAGAAAAAAGACCCGGCCCCTCGCCGTCGGCGAGGGAGCGCGAGGTGCGCGAAGGATAGCGACCCGCCGGCGGTCCGGCACGCGGGGTCGCAACGCGGGTCAAGGGTCCGCGGGCCCGGCGTCGAAGTGGTCGTGATCAGTCGCCTCGGTGGCGGCCGCGAATTCGACCGCGACAAGAGGAGGACACGGATATTGAGCAAGAACCTGGGGCGCGCGCCGGCCGCCGCGAGAATCGGGACGATCGCCGTCGCGGTGATGGCAGCCATCGGGGTGACCGCCACGGCGCTCGGCGCCACGACGGCCAAGAATCGCGTCACCGTCGCCGCCCAATCCGTCGGAACCGCGACCGCCGAATGCGACTCCGGCAGGACCGCGGTGGCGGGCGGCTTCTCATCGCCCCAGTTCACCCCCGGCGACAACGGAGGCGGCGTGGTGCGCCTGACCTCGAAGCTGGCCGGCAAGCAGGGCGTCGTGACGAAGGGCTTCAACTTCAGCCGGGCGCCGAGCGACCTGGCCTCGTTCGCCTACTGCGTCAAGCACGCCCACGGTCTCGAGATTCAGCGAAGCAAGGTGTTCGTGGGCCCTGACAGCCCGATCTCGGCCGTCGCGACGTGCCGGCGAGGGACCAAGGTGGTCGGCGGCGGGTTCGGGACGCCCGGATTCGGGACCGACGGAGGGCCGCGAGTCCTGACCCTGACCTCGAAGCGCGTCGGGCAGCGTGGCTGGCGCGTCGAGGCGATCAACCTGAACGACGACGGGTCGAGCAGCGGTCGGCCGGGGACACTCCTGGCGTACGCGTACTGCGAGAGCAGACCGCCGAAGCTCGTGACCGAGTCGAAGCGGATCGAGGTGATGCCCCGAGACGCTCAGACCGCGCAGGCCGATTGCCCCTCTGGCGCGACCGCGTACTCCGGCGGGTTCGACGGCAATCTGCACCTGACCTCGGAGGCGAGCGCCACGGGCGCGGTCACCTCCAAGCGAGCCGGCGGCGGCCACTCGTGGCGGGTCCGGGCGCTCGACGTCTCGGATTCGGTCCCCGCGCACCTGACCGTGTACGCGTACTGTCGCGGCGGCTGAGCCTGGATCCGCCCCGCGCGGAGCGCGGCTTCGCTCAGAGGCCCAGCGTCTTGGCGATGATGTTTCGCTGGATCTCGGATGTGCCGCCGTAGATCGTCGAGACCAGCGTGGCGCGGACCAACCGCTCCATGTCGTACTCGGATGAGTACCCGTAGCCGCCCATCATCTGCATGCCCTCTAGGGCGGCCTTCTGCGCGGTCTCGGTGACCAGGAGCTTGACCATCGATGCCTCGCGGGGGAGCATTCGGTCCGGGTCGTCGTCCACTCTGGATGCGACCCAGTAGGTCATCAGTCGGGCCGCCTCGAGCTCGGTCGCAAGGTCGGCGAGCCGATGCTGAAGGGCCTGGAAGGAGCCGATCGGCCGGCCGAACTGACGG
>JBOGZB010000040.1:0-4915 GCA_050697175.1 Solirubrobacterales bacterium
GGCCGCCGCGGTGGCGGGCTCGGAGACCTCGCGAGCCGCCTCGTAGACGCCCTCCACCCGCTCGGCCACCCGCGGCCACGCGTAGCCCTCCGCGGCCTCGCGGGCCGCGCGGCCCATCGCCTCGCGGCGCCGCGGCTCCAGGTACATCCGTTGAAGCTCTTCGGCGAGTCGCTGGGGGCCAGCCGGCGGTACCAGCACCCCATCCGAGCCATCCGTCACGACGTCGGAGTAGCCCGCGATCCCCGAGGCGATCACGGGAGTTCCCGCCGCGAAGGCCTCGGTCAGGACCATCCCGAAGCTCTCGCCGGAAAGCGACGGTGCGCATAGGACGTCGGCCTCGTGGAGCTGCTCCCACAGCGCCTCACCGGAGACTCGCCCGAGCGTCTCGATTCTGGACTCCATGTCGGGGTCCGGGACGTATCGCTTCACCTCGTCGGGAGTCGTGCCGACAAGTGTCAGCCGCGCGGGCACCTGCTCGATCAGGCCCTCGAAGGCCTGAAGGAGGACCGGCAGCCCCTTGCGCTCCTCCGATCGACCGACGAAAAGAACCCTGAGCTCTTCCGATGAGGGCTTTCGGCCGCTCGGAGGCCCGTCGACGTCGACCCCGTTGGGGACCACCTCGTACTCGCCGCCGAACCAGCGCCTGCCGGTCCACGCGGCGGCCTCGGAGACGGCGATCCGGGCGCTCAGCTGGTTGAGCTTTCGTCGCGCCCCGAGCAGGCTCGCGATCGTGTTCGGCATCCGCTTGGTCGAATAGGCGTGGAACGTTCCCACGACCGGCGCGCCGGAGTACGAGCACGCATCCCAGCCGAGCACCGGGGCCACCGGCTCGTGGACGTGGACCACGTCGAAGTCGCCGGCATCGAGCTCGCGCCGCATCGCGGTGACCGCGGCAGGGGAGATCGAGAGGTTGGAGACAGCGCCGTTGGCGGCGAACCCGACCGTACGCTCGAGCCCAATCAGATAGTCGGGCCGGCTCCGCGGCTCGGCCGAGGCGCGGTGAAGCGCCCGGCTGAGGCGGTCCGGCGGGTCCCAAGGCGCGAGGACTCGGACCTCGTGCCCGCGGCCGATCAGCGCCTCGGCGAGAGCCTCAACGTGACGATTGACGCCGCCGGCGTACGTCCACGAGTACGGGCTGACTATCGCGACGCGCATCGAGCTTGTGCCGGTTGACCTGTTGAGCATGGCTGGGAAATCGTCGTTTCAAGCCCCGGAGGCCGGTCGGCGCAGACGCACGCCAACCGATGGTCGGATGCTGATCGTCAGGGGAACAATGAGCAACGTGGGAAGGGTGAAACCGGGGTTACGCCAGGTTACAAGGAAGATACGCCGTGGTTACGCCGAGTCCCTTCCTCACGAGGGTCGTTTTCCGCCTCTGGGCGAGTCGCCCAGGCGAGGCCGATCGTGACCGCCGCCACGCCGGTGCCGAGGATCAAGAGCAGCGCGCCCGAGTCGTTGGCGAGCGTTCCGGCGATCGTGGCCGCGACCGCCCCCAGTAGGCCCGCCCACGCCCAGCGACGCACCCCGAACCAACTTTCGATGCGCCGCCACGAGACGGCCCCGGCCACGAGCGCCGCCACGGTCAGCCACAGGATCGCCGTCCCCGCGTAGCGGCTGAAGCTGTGAACCGAGAGCTGGATCCGGCGCTGCACGACCTCGGAGAGCTGATCGAGGCCGCCGGCGCGCAGAACGGTGCGGGTCAGGTGCGCGTCGCCGCCGCTCAGCAGGTCGATGGCGGCCAGAGCGGCGACGGCGATGAACGGCGCGGCGAGCAGCAGCGCCCAACGACGACGCCCGGCGTCCAGGCAGACGCCCGCCGCGACCGCCGCGCCGATCGGGATGCCGACCGCGGCTCCCACGTCGGCGCCGAAGCGACCGGGGGCGAACGCCCCGAGGGCTCCTAGCGCCGCGATTCCGAAGGCGAGCGCCGCGACGCGCCGCGAGGCTCGCGCCAACCAGGCGACGAGGGCGGCGCCGGTCGCGATCGGGACCAGGGCGCTCAGGGTCGCCTCGAGCTCGTTGCCGATCCCGTAGAAGCGGATCCCGCCCGCGGGGTTCGGGCCGATCAGCGAGAGCTCGGTCAGGTGAGATCCCGCGACGACGTCGACTGCGTAGGCGGCGACCGTGACGCCGCCCGCGATCGCCAGGGCGCCGAACCCGGGAGCCAGGCGCAGGGTCGCGAGCGCGAGCGCGAGCGACCCGACGCCGACGATCAGCCGCTCGGCGAGCTCGCTCGGCTCGAGCGCCGCGGTGAGCAGCAGGACGGCCGGCAGATACGCAACCGCGACCGCCAGCACCGGGAGGGCGAATCGCAGCCCGCAGCGTCCGAACGCGACCCCGGCGAGCGCCGAAAGCCCCACCCAGACGAGGAGGTTGAGGCCGAGCACCGGTCCTCGGCGCGGCCCGATCGCCGCCAGGCGGTCGGCGAGCCGGTCGACGAACGCCGCGTCCACCGCGCCCTCGCCGCGGATCGGCTGGCCGCTCATCCGCTCAGGGATCGGGAGGCCCAGCCTGGTGAGCACGGTCGGGCCGATGTCCGTCGCGAGCACGTAGCCGCGCATCCGGGTCGAGCCCGAGGTCAGGGTCCCGCTGACCCCCCCTCCGGCGATCCCGATCGACAGGGCATGGCCGGCGGCCGGGGGCGGCCACTCGAGTGCGACCAGCAGATCGGCCGGCCGCAGGCCGGCCGCCAGCGCCCGGAGACGGGCCGGGCTCGCGAAGGCGACCCGCGCCACGGGACAGGCCCCGTGAGCGCAACCAGGCGGCGTTGCGAGGCGACCCCCGCGGTCGACGAGCATCGCCGCCGGCGCCCCCCGCGGCTCCGAATGTGTCGTCACGCCCCCGGCCACGAGGGCCGAGCCCAGCAGCCCCGGGACGAGGTCCGCCGGAGCCCCGGCGGCTCGGGCCCGGACCCGCCCCCAGACTCGCGCGGGGATCGCGGTCGCCCCGCCCGCCGCGCCCCGGCGGGTCCGGATCAGCGGCAGGGGCTCGTCGTAGAGCAGCTCGGAGACGCGGGCGCCCTGGCCGATGTCGAGATATGTCTGCGCGGGCGGGACGCTGCCCATCCCGGCGCTCAGCAGGCCCACCGCCATGTCGGGGATCGCGCCGAGATCCGCCGTGGTCGTGCCGGCGGGCAGCAGGGCGATCGTCACCCTGGGCGGATGCGCGGGCGGCGCGGCCGCCTCGGCGCTCAGCGGCGCAACCAGCGTCGCGACGACTACCATCGCGACGATGCCCGATCGCACGTTCGCCAAGTTCACCTTCTTCAAGCTCGACCCCGGGTGGCAGCGCCGCGATCCCGAGGCGCGCGGGGAGGATAAACGGGAGTTCCTCGCGGCCTGCGAGGACTTCGCGCAGGATCGCTCGCTGCGGGCCTACTCGACGGTCGGAACTCGCGGCGACACGGACCTGCTGCTGCTCTCCCAGAGCCCCGTCCTCGAGGACATCCACACCTTCCACGTCGTGCTCGCCCAGAGCGGCCTGGCGAAGTGGACGGCGATCCCCCACTCCTACCTGGCGATGACCAAGCGCTCGCCCTACTCCGATTCGGAGGCACGGCCGGAGATCTGCACCTCGCAGCGCCGCTACCTGTTCGTCTACCCGTTCGACAAGAAGCGCGACTGGTACCGCCTGCCGGCCGACGAGCGCCAGCGGATCATGGCCGACCACATCGCGATCGGCCGCCGGTATCCCGAGATCGCGATCAACACGGCCTACTCGTTCGGCCTCGACGACCAGGAGTTCGTGGTCAGCTTCGAGGCCGACGATCCGGGCATGTTCCTGAGCCTTGTCCAGGAGCTGCGCGGCTCGGAATCGAGCGCCTACACGCTTCGCGACACGCCGATCTTCACCTGCGTGTCGATGACGACCGCGAGGGCGCTCGACGCGCTCGACGGGGCGGCGACCTCGATCCGCGCCCCCGTCGCCTCGTGAACCGGGCGCGGCTAGAGTTTCCAGCCCCATGAGCGAGCGTCCGGGCAGCGCCCAGAACCCCCTTCGCGTCGCGATCGTCGGCTCGGGGCCGGCGGGCTTCTACACTGCCGAGCACCTGCTGCGACAGGAGGAGATCGCCGCCGAGGTGGACATGCTCGATCGCCTGCCGACCCCGTTCGGCTTGGTCCGCGCTGGCGTGGCGCCCGACCACCCGAAGATCAAGTCGGTGATCCGCGTCTACGAGAAGACCGCGGCGCGCGAGGGCTTCCGGTTCTTCGGCAACGTCGAGGTCGGGCGCGACGTCAGCGCCGCGGAGCTGAGCGAGCGCTACCACGCGGTGATCTACGCATATGGCGCCGCCACCGATCGCCATCTGGGAATTCCGGGCGAGGACCTGCCCGGATCCCATCCGGCGACCGCGTTCGTCGCCTGGTACAACGCGCATCCCGACTTCGCCGACCACCGCTTCGACCTCTCGTGCGAGCGAGCCGTGGTGATCGGCAACGGCAACGTCGCCACCGACGTGGCCCGGATGCTGGCCCTGACCCGCCCCGAGCTCGAGGAGACCGACACGGCGACCCACGCGGTCGACCCGCTGGCCGAATGCGGGGTCCGCGAGATCGTCGTCCTGGGACGGCGGGGCCCGGTCCAGGCGGCGTTCACCAACCCGGAGCTTCGCGAGCTCGGAGAGATGGTGGACGCGGATGTCGACGTCGACTCCGCCGATCTCGATCTCGACCCCGACAGCCACGCTCATCTGGAGTCCGATGACGCCGACATCACGACCCGGCGGAACGTCGAGATCCTGACCGACTTCGCCCAGCGAAAGCCGGAGGGCAAGCGCAAGCGGATCTCACTGAGGTTCCTGCGCTCGCCGGTCGAGATCCAGGGTGACGAAAGGGTCGAGAGCCTGGTGGTGGCGCGAAACGAGCTCTACCGCGACGATCGTGGCGCGATCCGAGCGCGCGACACGGGCGAGCGC
>JBOGZB010000041.1:0-7714 GCA_050697175.1 Solirubrobacterales bacterium
TCCTGGTCCTTCGCGACTCGAGCGGCCGCGTGGTCGCATCGGTCGGGCACCTTCCGGCGATCGCACCCTCAAGGCTCGGCCTACGGGGATCTGACGGCGGGGTCGGCTCGCTCGCGGTTTCGACGACGACACCGTCGGCATACCTTGCGCAGGTCCACGACCTGACCGGTCGCGAGGCGGCCATGTTCGGCCCGGCCGGGCTGACTGCCGCCACGCTCCCCGACTTTCAGGTCGCCGTCCCGCCGAGCGGCAAGTCGGGGGACGTGGACGTGAACGGCGGAACCATGCGGGCCGCGACGACCGACCTGCCGGCCCCCGGTTCCCTGCGCGTCACGCTCCTGGGACCCACCGAGTCGGGGGGCTTCTTCTCCTCCAGCCCCCTGGTCATCGCGGTCCTCGTGGCCTTCTTCGCGGTCGCCCTGATCTTCGTCGCGATGCTCCTGCGGGCGCTCGGCGGCCAGGTGGCCGCGATGCTCGACGCCGCACGGCGGATCGGGCGGGGGGACTTCAGCCACAAGGTCCCGGTGGTCGGAAAGGACGAGATGGCGGGTCTCGCCAGCGAGTTCAACAAGATGAGCGACCGGCTCAGCACCCAGATGGACGAGGTGCGCCGCCAGCAGATCGAGATCGACCGATCGGTGAGCCGGATCGGCGAGGCGTTCGCCTCGGGCCTCGATCGCCAGGCGCTTCTCCAAGTGGTCGTCGAGACCTCGCTGGCCGCCTGTCGCGCGGAGTACGGGATGATCACCCTGAGCGGCCACCAGAGCGCCGAGGCCGAGGCCGGGCGAACCTCGGGCCGTATCCGGGCGGCCGCCGGCGCCGCCGAGGACGCGGCCGCGAAGACCGACGACGTGGTGGTTCGAGCCGAGGATGGCTCGTGCGCGATGGCGAGCCCGTTGAGGCGGATGGGGGAGGTGCCCGAGAACGTCGGGGTGATGACCGTGGCCCGCGAGGGCGAGCCGTTCAGTCAGCCCGAGCGCGACGTCTTCCTGTACCTCGTGGGCCAGGTCTCGGCCTCGATCGAGAACATCGCGCTCCACGAGCTGGTCTCCGAGCAGGCCGTCACCGACGAGCTGACCGGCCTGTCGAACAACCGGCGCTTCCGCGAGCTGATCTCCAAGGAGGCCGCCCGCGCCCAGCGGTTCGGCCACGAGCTGTCCCTGATCATGCTCGACATCGACGACTTCAAGCGCGTCAACGACACCCACGGCCACCTCCAGGGCGACGAGGTGCTGCGCGCGATCGGCGCCGTCCTCGACTCCGAGTCGAGAGGCGTCGACGAGCCGGCCAGATACGGGGGCGAGGAGTTCGCCGTCGCACTGCCCGAGACCGGGTTGGCCGGGGCGATCGGGCTGGCGGAGCGGATTCGGGCCCGGATCGAGTCGCGGGCGGTCCCGCTGCTCGACGGCTCGGGCACGGTTCGCGTCACCGCCAGCCTCGGCGCGGCGTCGATGCCCGGTTCCGCCGATGGGGCACGGGCGTTGATCGCCGCCGCGGACGCCGCCCTCTACGAAGCCAAGCGATCCGGCAAGAACAGAGTCAGCGGAGCGCCGGAGGCAAGGCCCGCCGGCCGTTCGTGAGCGCGCAGGGACGCGGAGCCCTGCGGCGAAAGTGAGTTCCAAGCGAGGCTCGGACCCGAGGTCCGGGTGTCAGCGCCCATGCAGGAATCCGTGCCTGCGCATAGGAATGGGCGCAGTACCCTTTTCAGCCTGATCGCCATGGGAATCCTCGACGACGCGATTCGCCAACACCTGGACCTGAAGCGCCAGCGGGGCGCCACCGAGTCCGAGCTGAAGCAGCTCGAGGACGAGGCATTCGGCCCGCCGAGCCGTCCGGGCCAGCCCGACTTCCCCGACTCAGGGGAGGCGGGGCAGCAATCCGGGAACGGAAACGGGAGCGCTTCCGGGCCTGAGCCTTCGCAGGTCGCCGAGACTTCGGCGGACACCGGCGAGGCCGATGTCGCCACCGAGCCGGCCATTGCTGAGCACCCGATCGTCGAGGGGGATCCGGAAGCCGCCGAGGAGGCGCCCGGGTCGGAGGAGCCGACGACCTTTTTCGACCAGACGGCCGGCGACGCCGAGCACGACGACACGGCCGGTGACGAGGCGGCCGGCGAGGCCGAGCACGACGAGCCCCCGTCCGATCAGGCGCCAGCGCCGCCCGAGGGCGATGCCGTCGAGGCGACCGAGCCCGAGGTCGCGGCCGAACCGCCCGTGGAGTCGCTCGACACCGTCGAGCATCCGGCTCCGTTCGACGTGATCGAGGACGAGGCTCCGGTCCAGGGGTCCGAGGCGGAGGACGAGCACCCCGTCGACGGGGAGCCCGACCTTGCGGAGGATGAGGGCGAGGCGGTTGAAGCGGGCGAGGTGGCCGAAGCCGACGATGAGGACTCCGACGACGACGAGGAGAATGCCGACGACGACGAGGACTCCGACGACGACGTCCTCGCCGACACCCCCGAGTTCCTCAGGGATGCCCCCGAGGACGACGAGCTCTGGTTCGAGCAGGGCAAGCCGAAGGACTTCGACTTCTAGCCTGGTGCGACGCCGCCGCGCCCAGCGGAGGCGCGGCCCGGTGGATCAGACGTAGCCGCGGGTCCGGGAGGCCTCGACGACCCGCTCGAGCCCGACCAGGTAGGACGCCTCACGAAGGTCGATGCCCTCCTCGCGGGCCCGCGAGGAGACCTCCCGGTAGGCGCGTCGCATGATCGTGCCGAGCTTGTCGTTGACCTCCCGTTCATCCCAGCGGAAGTGCTGGAGGTTCTGAACCCACTCGAAGTAGGAGACGACGACGCCTCCGGCGTTGGCCATCACGTCCGGGATCACGTAGGTGTCCTTGTCGCGGAGGATGCGATCCGCCGCCGGGGTGGTCGGGCTGTTCGCGCCCTCGACCACCACCCTGCACTCCATGCGATCGGCGTTGTCCTCGCGGATCATGCCGCCGAGCGCAGCCGGGATGAAGACGTCGCACGGCACCGCCACCAGGTCCTCCGAGTCGATCGGCTCCGCCTTCGGGAAGTCGGTGACCCGACCGCTCTCGGCGAGGTGGTCGTAGAGGGCGTTGGCGTCGATCCCCGCGTCGTTTCGGATCGCCCCGGTCAGGTCCGACACGGCGACCATCTTGCCTCCGAGCTGCTGCATGAGCCGCGCAGCCCACGAGCCGACGTTGCCGAACCCCTGGACCACGAACGTGGTGTCGGCGGGCGAGAGGCCGAGCTGCGGCGCGGCCTCCCGGAACATGTAGACGCACCCGCGGCCCGTGGCGGCCTCGCGGCCGTGCGAACCCTCGAGCGCGATCGGCTTGCCGGTGCAGATCGCGGGCGTGTGGCCGTGGAGCTTCCCGTACTCGTCCATCATCCAGGCCATGACCTGGGCGTTCGTGTTGACGTCCGGCGCCGGTATGTCGCGGGTCGGCCCGAGGACCTTCTGCACCTTGTCCATGAACGAGCGGGTGATGGTCTGGAGCTCGGATTGCTCGAGCTGAGCGGCGGGGCAGTCGACGCCTCCCTTGGCGCCGCCGAACGGGATCCCGACCACCGCGGTCTTCCAGGTCATCAGCGAGGCGAGCGCCCGCACCTCGTCGACGTCGACCTCGGGGTGGAACCGGACCCCGCCCTTGTAGGGACCCCGGGCTCCGTTGTGCTGGACCCGGTAGCCGGAGAAGACGTGGACCTTGCCGTCGGAGAGCTTGACCGGGATCTGGACGGTGACCTCGCGGTAGGGGGTCCAGAAGACCACCCGGATGTCATCCTCGAGCCCCATCCGGTCGGCCGCGAGGTCGAAATGGTGGCGGACGATCTCGAGGTTCGAAACCTCCGCCCGCTGCCCGACCGGCGAGCGCGCCCCGTTTGCGGCGTCGGTTTCCGGCTGTCCCGGACTTCCCTCCGCTTCGCTGGCCGTCTCGGTCTCTGGCATCTGGATCCTCCGACTCCTCGCTGCGCGCCATCCTCGCACAACCTCGCGGGCTCGGCGTGCGATCCGGCCCGCGCCGAGAGCAGGAGGCGCGCTCCGAGGCGCGAACCTGCTTGGACACGCGATCAGCAAGGAGGGCTCGGTGGTAAGGAAGGTCCTGGCGGCGGTCACGATGACGGCGATCGCAGCTCTATTCGTGGGTGGAGGCTCGGCAAGCGCCTCTTCTGGAGTCCACAAGCAGGTCCGCTACGTGCGTCTGGCTGCGACGAACGGCTTCTACGTCGACAACGATCCGAGCGGTCCGTCCGGGGGCGACCTGTTCGGCTCCACGGGCGATCTGACGCACAACAGCGGCAAGGTCGGCACCTTCTCCAGCGCCTGCACCACCACATCGGCTGGGGGAGGCCAATGCAACGCCAGCTTCATCTGGAACAGCGGGGATCGCCTCCAGCTCGCCGGGCAGATTGACATGCAGGAAGTCAAGAATCACCTGTCGATCGTTGGCGACACCGGGAAGTACAAGAAGGCCCGAGGCCAGGCCTCCCTGACGCGCTTGGACGACCAAGGCGCCGTCCAGCGGGTCAAGCTGACAATCCTGCGCTAGTCGCCGATCAAGCGCTCTACAGGTCGGACCCCCCACGCGAAGCTATAACTGGGGGAGCCCTCGGGGCCATAGCTCAGCTGGGAGAGCGCCGGCTTTGCAAGCCGGAGGTCGCGGGTTCGATCCCCGCTGGCTCCATCCCCCTCGGACTAATGCGTTTGGCCGGCCAGCCAACGTTGGGACGGGCAAAGTAATAGGCTCACGCGTTAGCTACGTTCTGGCAGGAGACCCCAGGGGCAAGGAGGAGTTCACGCATGGGCATGGATCTTTGGTCGAAGCGGACCAGTGACGGCCGGACGCCGCGGCGCTTGGTCGGAGCTGCATTGGCGATGGTTGTGGTGGGAGCGATCTTCGCGCCGAGCGCGCTCGCGGCGACCCCGGCGGCGAGCTGTCAGCCGTTCGCCAGCAAGCCGTGCCTGCTGCCGTTCCCGAACAACCTGTTCACGGTCAAGGACTCCTCCAGCGCGACTGGCCTGCGGGTGAACCTGCCTCAGGCGGCGATGCCGACCAACACCGTCAACAGCCAGATCAGCGTCAACGAGTACAACCGGAACGATGGCTTCAGCCCCGGCAGCGACATCATCGTCAAGGTGCCCGGGCTCGACAACCCGACCGCGTTCAACAACACGAACCCGGTCAAGCTCTCCGACATGTCGAAGACCTACAAGGCGAACGCCCCGATCGTCGTCATCGACGCTGCGACCGGACAGCGTCACCTGATCTGGGCCGAGCTCGACTCGAACGCCGGAAGCGCGGCGAACACCACGCTGCTGATCCATCCGGGCAAGAACTTCATCGAGGGGCATCGCTACATCGTCGCCCTGCGAAACCTCAAGAACTCGGGCGGCAACACGCTGAACGCTCCGAGCTGGTTCGCGAAGCTGAGGGACAACAAGACGCTCCCTGCCTCCGAGCAGTCGCAGAAGGGGCGCTATGACCGCATCTTCAAGACCCTGAAGGCCGCGGGAATCAACCGCAGCAACCTGTACGAGGCCTGGAACTTCACGGTGATGAGCCGCCAGAGCCTCAGCGGCCGGATGCTGAAGATCCGCGACAACGCGTTCAACCAGCTCGGCGACACCAACCTGAAGGACAACACCGCGGCCGGCAGTACGCCGCCGTTCACGGTCGACAGCGTGACCCCGAACCCGGCCACCGGGATCATGAGCGAGGTCACCGGAAAGTTCACCGTGCCCTGCTATCTGAACGACACCGGTTGCTCGCCGACCCCGACCTCGAGCACCGACGGCGGCGGCTTCCACTACAGCTCGAACAAGCCCGACGCCCTGCCGACCCAGAAGTCCGGCAACACGGCGACCGCGCAGTACGACTGCATCATCCCGACCAGCGCCGCGACCACGCCGGCTCGCGCTTCGCTGTACGGGCACGGGCTGCTCGGTTCGCGCACCGAGGTGAGCGCGGGCAATGTCGAGGCGATGGCGTCCGAGCACAACATGATGTTCTGCGCCACCGACTGGTGGGGCCTGGCGGGCGGCGACGTTCCGTACGACGTCGCGTCGCTTCAGGACCTGAACAAGTTCCCTGACGTCATCGACCGCCTCCAGCAGGGGGTCCTCAACACCCTCTATCTGAGCCGCCTGATGAGGAAGTCCGATGGGTTCGCGTCCAACGCCGCCTTCCAGAACGGCAGCAGCGTTCCGCTGTTCGACACGTCGCGCGGGTACTACGACGGCAACAGCCAGGGCGGCATCATGGGCGGCATGACGACTGCCGTGGCGCCCGACTTCACCCGGGCAGCCCTCGGCGTTCCGGGCATGAACTACGGCGGAGTCCTGCTCCAGCGGAGCACGGACTTCACGGCGTATGCCCTGTACCTGTTCGGCACCATTTCGGGCGGCGGCTACACCGACACGTCCATCCATCCGCTGATCCTCGACCTCATGCAACAGCTATGGGATCGCGGCGAGGCGGACGGATACGCCCAGCACATGACGTCGAAGCCCCTGCCGAACACGCACTCGCATGTGGTGCTGATGCAGGGTGCCTACGGCGACTTCCAGGTCAGCCAGTACGCGGCGACCGTGGAGGCTCGGACGATCGGCGCGAAGTACCACTCGCCGGCGCTCGACCTGCCGGCGCGAAGCCAGGACGCGAACATGTTCTATGGCCTGTCGCCGATCCCCAGCTATCCCTACAGCGGATCGGCGTACGTGATCTGGGACGACGGCCCCGGCAACGTGGCATCGCCGCCGATCACGAACACCGCCCCGTCGACGGGGAGTGATCCCCACAGCCATCCGCGGGCCACCGTGGCCGCCCGGACGCAGAAGTCCAATTTCCTGCAGCCGAACGGCGTCGTCACGGACGAGTGCGGCGGAATGCCGTGTCACACGGACGTATATCTGCCGTAGCCCGCGGTCCGGGCCCAGCCGACCGAATTCAGCGCGGCCGCCGGTGCCTCAGAGGCGCCAGCGGCTGATCGCTGTCCGAGCGGCGCCCCCGGGGCCCTGCCGCTCGCAGGCCGGCCTAGCGGTCGTCGGGCGGGTTGCGCAGCGCCCCGAACAAGCCGATCAGGATCATCGCGACGATCCCGAACGCGATCAGCGTGAAGATGTCGAACCCCGACTGAGCCGCGACCGCCGCCGTCATCCCGCCGAACCCGAGGCAGAAGATGAGCGCGCCGACCAGGAAGGCGCTACGCATGGCCGGCCCCGACGGACGTCCGGTGGGTCGCGAACAGCTTGATCGCCGCGAGGCCGAACGCGAAGCCGCCGACGTGGGCCCAGTAGGCGACCCCGCCTCCCGAGATAGCGTCCGTCCCCACCTGGCCGATCGCGGGAACGAACTGGAGCACGAACCAGATCCCGAGCATGATCGCGGCCGGGATCTCGATCAGGGTCACGAAGAAGATGATGAAGATCAGGGTCAGCACCCTGGCCCGCGGGTAGAGCAGCAGGTAGCCGCCGAGCACCCCCGCGATCGCCCCGCTCGCTCCGATCGCGGGAACCGTGGCGTCGCTGCTGAGCAGCGCCTGAACGTAGGCCGAGACGATCCCGGCGAGCAGGTAGAAGAGCACGAAACGCGGGCGGCCCATCGAGTCCTCGACGTTGTTGCCGAAGATCCACAGGAACAGCATGTTGCCGCCGAGGTGAAGCAGCCCCGCGTGGGTGAACATCGCGGTGAAGATCGTCAGGATCGTCGGCAGCTGCGACGAGGCCTGTCCGCTGACATCGGGCTGACC
>JBOGZB010000042.1:0-9841 GCA_050697175.1 Solirubrobacterales bacterium
CCCGCCACCGCGGCGGCCCGGGTCGCCGCGCGAGCCGGGCTGACTCCGATCGACGGCGGACCCAGGCGGCCGGCGAAACGGCTTCCCTCGCTCGACCCGCCTGCGGCGCAGGGGGCCGGCGGCCACCGCGTCGCGCGCCGGCTCGGCCTCGCAGTCGCCGCGGCGCTCGGGATCGGCCTCTCCGTCCTCGCCGCGCAGAAGATCGGCCTCCAAAACGTCGTCGGGAGCATCGTTCGCTCAGATGTGGGTTGGGTGTTCGTCGCGACCGGCCTGATGATGGGAGCGATGTTCATGCGGGCGGTGTCGTGGCTGGCGATCGCGCGCTCGGCCCTTCCGAGAAGCCCGCTGCGCCGCCGAGACGTGACCTCGGCGACCATGATCGGGGTCCTGATGTCCGCCACGCTTCCGGCCCGGCTCGGCGAGCCCGCCAGGGCGATGGTGCTCGCGCGGCGGACCGGGCGGATGCGCGAAACGTTCCCCGTCCTGCTCGGGACCCTCGTCTCCCAGACGGTCCTGAACATCGCCGCTCTGGCCCTGCTCGGAGCGATCATCGTGGCCTCGACCGACCTGTTCCACTCGAGCTCGCAGCGGCTGTTCCTGTTCAGCCTCGCCCCGCTCGTCCTGCTCGTCGCGGTGCTCCTCGCGCCCGTCTTCGTGCGCAAGGGCGGATCCGGGCGCGTTGCACGGCTGATCGACGCGATCAGGGCGGCGCTGCTCAAGGTGCGCACCGGCCTTCACGTCTTCCGCGACCCGCGGCGCGGGTCGGTCGCGGCCGGTGCGCAGCTGATGGCCTGGGCGGTCCAGTTGCTCGCCTGCGCGGCGCTGTTCGAGGCGCTCGGGCTGGGCGGGATCGGGATCGGCGCCGCTGCCGCGGTCCTCTTCGCGGTCAACGTGACCGCGGTCGTGCCGGCGACGCCCTCCAACATCGGGGTCTTCCAGCTCGCGGTGATCAGCGTCCTGACGACGGGCTTCGGGGTCGCCGCCGCCGATGCGCTGGCGTACGGCGTGATCCTTCAGGCGGTCGAGATCGCGACCGCGGTGGCCCTCGGCCTCCCGGCTTTGGTGCGCGAGGGCCTCACCTGGTCAGACATGAGGCTGCGGGCGCTCAGCGCCGCTCCGGTCCGGCTCTCGCCGCGGCCCCGGGACGCCGGCGACACGGTCTCCGGCTAGCGGCTCTGTTGTAGCCTCAGCCCAATGGCGCTCTCGAACGTCTCCGGCTTCCCGCGGATCGGCCCACGTCGCGAGCTCAAGTTCGCGACCGAGGGCTACTGGCGGGACGAGGTCTCCGAGGCGGACCTCCTCGACAGGGCTGGCGCGATCCGCGTCGACAACTGGCGGCTCATGCAGGAGGCCGGGATCGACCTGATCCCCTCGAACGACTTCTCGCTGTACGACCACGTTCTGGACACCATCGCCCTGGTGGGCGCCGTGCCGGATCGCTACGGGACGGTTGACGGCGACGTCGACCTCGACACCTACTTCGCGATGGCGCGCGGTCGGCAGGCGGGTGGAGTCGACGTGACGGCGATGGAGATGACCAAGTGGTTCGACACCAACTACCACTACATCGTCCCCGAGCTCGGCCCGGCGACCAGCTTCTCGCTGTCGGCCACGAAGCCCTTCGACGAGCATGCCGAGGCGATGGAGAAGCTGGGCGTGGACACAGTCCCGGTGATCCTGGGACCGGTTTCGTTCCTGCTGCTCTCCAAGTCGGCCGACGGCGTCGCGGAGGACTTCGACCGGCTGAGCTTGATCGAGGACCTGCTCGAGGTCTACGGCGAGATCATCGAGCGGCTGGCCGAGCAGGGGGCGACGTGGGTCCAGCTCGACGAGCCGTGCTTCGTCGAGGACCGCTCGGAGCGCGAGCTCGGCGTCCTGCGGCTCGCCTACGAGGAGCTGGCGCAGGTCCATGAGCGCCCCAGGATCGTCGTCAAGACCTATTTCGACCATGTCGGCGACGCCTTCGGGGTGCTGCGCGACCTGCCGATCGAGGGCATCGGACTCGACCTGCATCGGGGCGGTCCCGACCTCGACCGGGTGATGGAGCGGGAGGGGCCGAAGAACGTCGAGCTGATCGCTCGGGACGGCGGACTCGAGGACAAGTGGCTGTTCGCGGGCATCGTCGACGGCCGAAACGTGTGGATCAACGAGCTCGAACACAGCCTCGACCTGCTTTCCGGATTGGGCGACCGCTGCGCGGAGCTCGTGGTCTCGACCTCCTGCTCGCTGCTGCACACCCCCGTCGACCTCGACGCCGAGCCGCCGTCGGAGGCGCTCGACGCCGAGCTGCGCTCGTGGATGGCGTTCGCACGCCAGAAGGTGGCGGAGGTTGCGACGCTCGCCCTCGGGCTCGGCCGAGGCCGGGAGGCGATCGCGGAGGAGCTCGACGCCAACGACAGGGCGTTCGAGGACCGTCGCAGCTCGCATCGCACCCGCAACCCGGCGGTTCGCGACCGGATGGCGGCACTGGACGAGCCGAGCGCCCGCCGACAGAGCCCGTTCGAGTCGCGGCGGGACGCCCAGCGGGCCCGCCTCGACCTGCCCCTCTTCCCGACCACGACGATCGGGTCGTACCCGCAGACGGCTGAGATCCGCAAGGCGCGCGCCGAGTTGCGCGAGGGCCAGATCGACCAGGCGGCCTACGACGCTCGCATGCGCTCCGAGATCGAGCGGGTGATCCGCTTCCAGGAGGAGGTCGGCCTCGACACCCTCGTGCACGGCGAGCCGGAGCGAAACGACATGGTCCAGTACTTCGCCGAGCAGATGGATGGCTACGTGTTCACCCAGAACGCATGGGTGCAGTCCTATGGATCGCGCTACGTGCGCCCGCCGATCATCTTCGGCGACGTCAGCCGCCCCGAGCCCATGACCACCGACTGGATCGCCTTCGCCCAATCGCTGACGGAGCGGCCCGTGAAGGGCATGCTGACCGGGCCCGTGACGATGCTCCAGTGGTCGTTCGTGCGCGACGACCAGCCGCGCTCGGAGACCTGCGAGCAGCTCGCGCTGGCGATTCGCGACGAGGTCGCGGACCTGGAGTCCGAGGGGATCAGGATCGTCCAGGTGGACGAGCCCGCGATCCGCGAGGGGCTGCCGCTTCGACGGGACCGCTGGGACGAGTACCTCGGCTGGGCGGTTCGCTGCTTCAGGCTCTCCTGCTCGGTCGTCCGGGACGAGACCCAGATCCATACGCACATGTGCTATTCGGACTTCGGGGACATCATGGGGCAGATCCAGGAGATGGACGCCGACGTGCTGCTGATCGAGGCGGCACGCTCGCGGATGGAGCTCCTCCACGACTGGGAGCGAAGCGGCTATGGCCTGGAGATCGGCCCGGGCGTCTACGACATCCATTCACCCCGGGTCCCCCCGGCGGCCGAGATGGCCGAGCTGCTGGAGGCCGCCGCCAAGGTCCTCGACCCCGAGCAGATCTGGGTCAACCCGGACTGCGGGCTCAAGACGCGCACCTGGGACGAGGTCGACCCGGCGCTCCGCAACATGGTCCAGGCGGCCAAGCAGCTCCGCGAGGAGCTCGTACCCGCCGGCAAGTAGCCCCGGGCGTCGAGTCCTCGGGCCGCTAGAGGCCGAGCCGGTTGCGCAGGCCTCGCGCGTTCAGGAGGCGGTAGAGGCGCCTGACCGCGCCGCGCTTTCGGGCGCTGTACGGGAACCAGAGGAACTCGCTCTTGGGCTGCGGCAGCCGCGGCACGGTGATCGACTCCGAGCGGCAGAACTTTCGGATCCCGACCGCGCCGTGGCGATAGCCGATCCCAGAGCTCTTCCAGCCTCCCATCGGCAGGCCGAGCACCGAGTAGTTGGTCAGGAACAGGTCGTTGACGGCGACCGTGCCGGCCTCGAGGCGCCGAGCGATCCGCTCGCCGTCCTCGGCGCCCTCCGCGAACACCGACGCGCCGAGGCCGTACGTCGTGTCGTTCGCCATCCGGATCGCCTCTTCGGCGTCGGCGACCTTCATCACCCCGATCACGGGGCCGAAGGTCTCGTCGCGCATCACCTTCATGGAGTGGTCCGCGTCCGCGATCACGGTCGGCTCATACCAGTCGCCGGGCTGGTCCTTGCGCTTGCCTCCGGTCAGGATCCTTGCGCCCTTCTGGCGGGCGTCCTCGACGTGATCGGAGACGATCTCGATCTGCTTGGGCGAGGTCATCGCCCCGAGCTCGGCGGTGTAGGTGCGCCCGTCGGCGCCCTGGCGCAGAGAATCGACGTTGCGGCGGAGCTTTCCGACGAACTCGTCGTAGACGGGCTCCTCGACGTACACCCGCTCGATCGAGAGGCAGATCTGGCCGGTGTTCAGCATCCCTCCGTAGGCGGCCGCGTTGGCCGCCCGATCGATGTCCGCGTCGGCGGTGACGATCATCGGGTCCTTGCCTCCGAGCTCCAGGCTGACCGGGGTCAGCGTGTCGGCGGCCCGCTTCATGACCACCTTGCCGGTCCTCTCCGAGCCGGTGAACTGAATGAAGTCGCATTCGTCGACCAGGGCTCCGCCGGTTTCGCCCATGCCGTTGACGATCGCAAGAACGTCGGGGGCGCCCAGATCCTCGCGCCACGCGCGGGCCAGCTCGATCAGGGTCAGCGGGGTGAACTCGGATGGCTTGATGACCAGCGAGCAGCCGGCGACGAGAGCCGGGATCCCGTCGCCCAGCGAGAGGATCAGCGGGAAGTTCCAGGGGCTGATGATCCCGGCGACCGGGAACGGCCGATGGACGATTGTCGCCCGCCTGTGGCGGAGCAGCGGCACGTGGGGGGTGACCCTCTCGTCCGCGAGGAAGCCCGGCCCCCGATCGCACCAGAAGTTGATCGCGTCAAGCAGGTAGAAGGCCTCGAGCGCCGCGTCGGCGCGCACCTTGCCGCTCTCCGCCTGCATCAGGTCGTCGAGCTTCACCTGGTTGTCGAGGATCCAGTCGCGAAGGGCCTCGAGCCACCGTCGCCTGCCCGCGAAGCCGATCGCCTCCCATTCGGGCTGCGCCTCTCGGGCCCGGCCGACCACCTCGGCGACCCGCTCCGGTGAGTCGATCGGGAGGCTCTGGATCACCGACCCGTCGGTCGGGCGGAAGATCTCGAAGCTCGGGGCGTCGGTCGCTGTGGAGCTCGAGGGCGCGCCGTTCGCGCCCTGCTCGCTGGCGGTTGCGCTCTCCATCCACCCAGACTCTATACCCGGCCCACGCCGAGAGCGGGAGCGGGCTACTTGTGGACGAGCTTGAAGACCGCTCCGTTCAGGGACGTGACGTAGATCGAGCCGTTCGGCCCTTCCCCGAACGAGCTCGGGCTCGAAACCCGGATCCCGAGTTGACGGTTGTTGACGGCCTTGCCGTCCTGGGGCACGAAGCTCCTCAGGACTCCGTCGCAGTTGTCGGTGTACAGATAGCGCCCGTTCAGGCTGGTCAGCGCCGCGTTTCGGACCACGTAGCCGCCGATGATCGCGCAGCGCCCCGGGTTGTGCGGGTACTCGAGCACCGGCGGGCGGTAGTTGTGCTTCGGCCGGGGCGACTCGTTGTCGCCCGGATAGTTGAAGACGTGGAAGCCCTCGAAGTGGTCCCACCCGAAGTTCGCCCCGCGGAGCGCGTCGCGGCCCTCGATGTCCACCTCTTCGAAGCGGTCCTGCCCGACGTCGCCGATCGTGATTCGGCTCCGGTCGAACGAGAACCGATACGGGTTCCGCAGGCCGAGCGCGTAGATCTCGTCGCGGCCCGGCTTGCCGACGAACGGATTGCCCGGGGGGATCGTGTACGGGCTCGACCCCTGCTTGTGGGGCTTGATGCGGAGCAGCTTGCCGAGCAGCTTCTGCTTGTTCTGCGCGTTCTCATGTGGATCCCCGGCACCGCCGCCGTCGCCCGTCGCGGCGTAGAGATCGCCGTCGGGGCCGAACTCGATCTGGCCGCCGTTGTGGTTCGAGGCTCCGGGGTGCTGGATCACGATCACCTGGCGCCGCGAGCCCGTGGATACGGCCGTGTTCGAGGAGGCCCGAAACTCGTCGATCTCGATGTTCCCGGCGGAGTTCGTGTAGTAGGCGTAGACGAGGTGGTTTCGGTCGTAGGCGGGATCGAACGCGATCGAGAGCAGGCCCTGCTCGCCGCCGGCCGACACCTGGCCGCGGATGTCGAGAAATGGTTGAGCGCGCTCGTGCCCGTGATCGATCACCGCCACGGTCCCGCGCTGCTCCACGACGTACAGATATGAGGGGGCGCCCAGCGCGCTGGCGACGTAGGTCGGCGAGGCGAAGGTCCCGATCTGGCGCTTCAGGATCCCGCCCTGGCCGTTTCCGACCTTGGCCTGGCGCGCGGAGTCCGAGCCGCTCGCGAGGCCCGAGCCGATCAGCGCCACGGCGATGCACATGACCGCGAACGCAAACCATCGCCTGCCAGTGTTTCCCCTGCCCGGCACGGCTGGAAGCCTAGCTGCTCACCGAGCCGGCTTCAGCCTGTACACCGGTCCGGGGCGCGAAGCGACGTAGATCCGCCCCCGATCGTCCTCCCCGAACGAGGTCGGCAGGCGGACGTCGAGCCCCGTGCCTCGATCCTTCCTCGCCCCGCCCGGCTTGGGGCGCAGGCTCCGGATCTCACCGGTGCAGAGGTCGGCATACAGGTAACGGCCGCTGAGTCGCCTCAGGGCCGGGTCGCGGACCACGTATCCGCCGATCACCGCGCAGCCGTCGAAGTGCGTGTAGGTGAAGATCGGAACGGTCGGCTCGGGAGGGTTCGTATTCGGGTCTGGGCGGGCGGCGTCGTAGACGAGGTCGCCCTCGTACTCCGGCCACCCGAAGTTCGCTCCCCTCGCTCCGCGCACGGTCGTGTAATCGATCTCCTCCTCGCGGTTCTGGCCGACGTCCCCGATCGCGAGGGCTCCCTTTTGGCGGTCGAACGAGAACCTCCATGGGTTGCGCAGCCCATATGAGTAGATCTCCGGACGGGCCCCGGGCACGCCCACGAACGGGTTGCCGCGTGGCACGGTGTAGCTGCGGCGGCCGCGCTTTCGCGGGTCGATTCGCAGGATCTTTCCGAGCGGCGAGGAGAGGTGTCGGGCGTTGTCCATGGAGTCGCCGCTGCCTCCGCCGTCGCCGGTGCCGACGTACAGGTCGCCGCCCGGGCCGAACTGGAGCTGGCCTCCGTTGTGGTTCGCCTCGCCCGGGTGCCGGAGGAGCAGGACCCGGCGCCGCGAGGACGGAACGGCTCGTGCCGGATGTCGGCGCGAGCGCTTCAGCTCGTCGATCTCGTTGTCGCCGTGGCGGTTCGTGTAGTAGACGTAGAAGCGCCGGGAGCGCTTGTAGTCGAGCGGGAACGCGACCGAGAGAAGCCCCCTTTCGGCCCCGTCCGAGCCCACCTGCCGAGTGAGGTCGAGGAACGGCCGCTTGAGCCGGCGGCCCCGGCGCACCACCGAGATCGTGCCCGGCTGCTCGACGACGTAGAGCTGCCGCCGAAACCCCGGCGCGCCCGTCACATAGGTCGGGTGGTCGAAGGTCCCGACCTTCTCGAGCGCGAGCCCGGTCGCGCTCGCGTCCGTCGCGCCGATCGCCGCCCCGCCGGCGAGGGCGGCGGCAACGGCCAGCCCGGCGGCGATGATTCGCGTCCCGTGCATCAAGTCCTTGATCGGTGCCGGGCGCCCACCGCTTTACGGATGCCTACTGCGACGCGCTCAACCGGTAGACGGGGCCGTCAAGCGACATCGCGTAGACGTGCCCGGCGGCATCGGTGCCGAATGAGCTCAGCTGGGGAACCTGGATCCCGAGCGAGCGGTCGTCGACGGCTTTGTGCCCGGGCACCGCGGGGAAGCTGCGCAGCTCCCCGGCGCAGAAGTCCCCGTACAGGTAGCGGCCATAGAGCGTTGGCAACGATGTGTCGCGGACCACGTAGCCCCCGGTGATCGAGCAGCCGTGGTCGTGGCTGTAGACGAGCACCGGCGCGATCGCCCCCTGCGCGCTCTGGTCGGCGTTGAAGGCGGTCAGGCCCTCGTACGCGGACCACCCGAAGTTCGCACCTCGCCCGTCGCCTCGCGCCACGAGGTCGACCTCCTCGAACTCGTTCTGCCCGACGTCACCGATCGAGAGCGCTCCGGTCCTGGAGTCGAACGAGAACCGCCACGGGTTGCGCAGGCCGTAGGAGTAGATCTCCGGGCGGGCTCCGGGGCGGTCGACGAACGGATTGTCGCGGGGGATCGTGTAGGGCCTGCCCGCCGAGGAGCTGGGGTCGATCCGAAGAATCTTCGCGAGCAGGGTGGAGAGGCTCTGCCCGTTGCGGGCGGGGTCGTCCTCGGAGCCGCCGTCGCCGAGGCCGATGTACAGCTCGCGGTCGGGGCCGAACAGCACCAGGCCCCCGTTGTGGTTGTCGAACGGCTGGTCGACGCCGAGGACCACGCGCCGGCTCGACGGATCCGCGACCAGGGGATCGGACGAGCGCCGGTACTCGACCACGCGGGTGTCCCCGGCCGGATCGGTGTAGTCGACGTAGAAGAGGCCCGACTTCGCGTAGTCAGGCGCGAAGGCCATCGACAGCAGCCCCTGCTCGCCGCAGCAGGAGACCTGATCGCCCAGGTCGAGAAACGGCTTGGCGAGCGTGCGCCCGTCGCGCACGACCCGGATCCGGCCGCTCTGCTCGACCACGAACAGGTCGCGGCTCTCGCCGGGCGGCTGGGTGACGTAGACCGGCTGGTCGAAGTCGCCGACCTTGACCAGGCGCACACCGCCGTCTCCGTCACCGGTCGGGATCCTCCCGCCACCGTGCTGCGCGGACTCGGAGGGCGGTGGCGGGCTCGAGGTGGACTCTCCGCCAGCGCCGCAACCCGTGAGGAGCAGCAGGGCGAACGCCGCGGACACGATGGTGGCGAATCGGTGCCTCAGCCTAGGGGCCACACCTGGTCACCACCCGACCGTCGCCGGTGACACAGGTTTCGGGCACCTTCGATGCGATCGTCACCATGAAGTCCCCCCGGACCTTGCCTCCAGAGGGGGTCACCGCCTTCGCGTTTCCCTGAAGCCCGGCTTCCACGTCGTAGTGCACAGGGTAGGTGCCCGCTCGAACGGGCGCGAGCCTCCAGAAGATGTCCTTGGTCTGGCCGGGCTTCACCTGACCGAACTGGAAGGTGTCGGTCTGAGCGGCCTCGGCGCCCGCAGTCGGCGCCGCGTGGAGATCCTTCACGTTCGCGCCGGGCGCGAGCAGCTTCGGGTAGTCGTTCTCGAGGACCCAAACGGGCCGGTTCGGATTGGCCAGGTTGGGGTTGTTGAGGCGGATGTTGAAGGACCCCTGTCCCGACCCGGTCGCGGTCAGGCCGGCCTTGATCTTGCCCGTGTGGATGGTCACGGCCAGGTTCGGGATCGTCTTCTGTCCGGCGTTCTTGATCGCCAGCCGCAGGTTCACGCTGTTGGCGAGGACCTGCTTGGCCGGAAAGCTCGCCTTCGTCACCTGGACCGCGAAGTTGCCCGAGGGCTCGTTCACGTCCTGGCGCTGGCCGCCTCCGCAGGCCGAGAGTCCGAGCGCGATCAGGATCGCCGATCCAATCGCGATCGCTCGCCCCGAACCCCGGAGTCGACGGCAGCCGGCCTTTGTGGCGCTCTCCCCCAAGGCGCGAGGAACATAGCACCTGCTAGTGGGCGAAATCGACCCTCAACCGGGCGCCACGTCCCGCTCCCGGGCCTATGGGTGGCGGCGGCCGGCCGCATGCAATACATTTAGCCGCGTCGTCCGTGGTGGGTGCGGACGCGGAGGAGAAGATGGTCCGAACAGTCGCCGATAGGGCATTTCTACCTGCCAAGAGCCTGTTCGAGCAGGTGGGGAACATGATGATCCTCACCGGCAAGACGATCACGGCCGCGGTCAGGCCCCCCTACCCCTACGGC
>JBOGZB010000043.1:0-4323 GCA_050697175.1 Solirubrobacterales bacterium
GCGTGATCTCGCCGATGCGATCGAGCGCCTCCTTCTCGCGCGCCCAGCGCGCGGCGAGCGCGTCGCGCCGCTCCTTCGCCTCCGCGAGCTCCGCCTCGAGCGGCGCGCGGACGTCCTCCGCCTCGCCGGCCATCGCGGCAAGCTCGATCTCGAGCTGCGTGACGCGCCGGTTCGCCTCGTCGAGCTCGACCGGCGAGGACTCGATCTCCATCTTCAGCCGCGACGCCGCCTCGTCGACGAGGTCGATCGCCTTGTCGGGAAGCTGCCGGTCGGCGATGTACCGCTCGGAGAGGACCGCGGCCGCGACGAGCGCCGCGTCGCGGATCCGCACCTTGTGGTGCGCCTCGTAACGCTCCTTCAGGCCGCGGAGGATCGCGATCGTGTCCGACACCGAAGGCTCGCCGACGAAGACGGGCTGGAACCGCCGCTCGAGGGCCGCGTCCTTCTCGATGTGCTTGCGGTACTCGTCGAGCGTCGTCGCGCCGACCGCGCGGAGCTCGCCTCGCGCCAGCATCGGCTTCAGCAGGTTGGCCGCGTCCACCGCGCCCTCGGCGGCGCCGGCGCCGACGATCGTGTGCAGCTCGTCCATGAACAGGACGATCTTGCCCTCGGCCGCCTGGACCTCCTTCAGCACCGCCTTGAGTCGCTCCTCGAACTCACCGCGGTACTTGGAGCCTGCGAGCAGAGCGCCGATGTCGAGCGCGATCACCCGTCGGTCACGGAGGCTCTCGGGAATGTCGCCGGCGATGATCCGCTGCGCCAGGCCCTCGACGATCGCCGTCTTGCCCACGCCGGGGTCGCCGATCAGGACGGGGTTGTTCTTGGTCCGGCGCGACAGCACCTGGAGCACCCGCCGGATCTCCTCGTCGCGGCCGATCACCGGGTCGAGCTTTCCCTGCTCGGCCTCAGCGGTCAGGTCGCGCCCGTACTTCTCGAGCGCCTGCATGGTGTCCTCAGGGGTCGGCGAGGTGACCCGATGCGGCCCTCGCACCTCGGCGATCGCGGTGGCGAGCTCGCCTCGATCGGGCAGCAGGCCCTCCACACCGGACGCCTTGTCGGCGAGCGCCAGCAGCATGTGCTCGGTCGAGATGTACTCGTCCGCCAGGGCCGCCATCTCCTGCTCGGCTCGCTGCAGCGTCCGGACGAAGCTCTGGGCGGGCCGGACCTCGGGCTCGGAGTCGCCTCCGAGGGCCGGCAGCGAATCGATCTCGGCGAGGGCTCGCCGACGGATCTCGGCCGGGTCGACGCCGAGCTTCTGGAGCACCGGAACGACGAGCCCGTCCTCGGTGCCGAGCAGGGCTCCGAGCAGGTGGGCGGGCGCCACCTCGGGGTTTCGATGCTCGGCGGCAAGCCGCTGCGCCGCGGCTACCGCCTCCTGGGACTTGACCGTGAACCGGTCCGGCTGCACGCGCCCTCCTATCCCTCGGCCTCGCCGGCGGCGCGCCTGCGGCGCTCGACCGGGATCCGGATCGGCGCGTCGGGCGCGGGAATGATCCGGTCCGCGTCGTAGGCGCCGTAGGGCACGATCTCGGCGCGAGCCGAGCGCTTCACCCGCTCGATCTCCTCGTGCATCTGACGCTCCAGCTCTGCGGCTCGGGCGCGCATCTTTCCGAGCTCCACCCGGACCCGCGCGAGCTGCTCCTCGAGCTCGAGCACGGTCTCGACGCCGGCGAGATTGAGGCCGTCCTCGGCCGTCATTCGCTGGATCCGTCGCAGGCGCTCGACGTCCTCGAACGAGTAGAGGCGGGTGTTCTTCGCGGAGCGCTTCGGCGTGATCAGGCCGCGGGTCTCGTACATGCGAAGCGTCTGAGGGTGCATCTCGGCGAGCTCGGCCGCGACCGAGATCATGAACACCCCGCGCCGCTGATCGAACGTCGCCTCGACCTCTACCCGCCTGGCACGCCTCGCCGGCTCCCTCGGACCGGTCACGGTTCGCCCACCTTGCCCTCGCTCCCGGACGCGTCACGCAACAGGCCCTCGCGCGGATCGTGGTCGTTCATGGCGTTCGAGAACCCTTCGAGGGCCTCCTTCTGATCCTTGGTCAGCTCGCCCGGGACCTCGAGCTCCAGCCGGTAGAGGATGTCCCCCCGGGCGCCGCCCCCGGCCTTGGGCGCCCCCTCGCCGCGGAGCCGCTGGATCGTCCCGTGCTTGGTTCCCGCCGGGATGCGGATCCGCTTCGTCCCGTTCAAGGTGGGGACCTCGATGGTCGCCCCCTCGATCGCCTCGGCGATCGAGATCGGGGTCACGACCTCGAGGGCGCCGTCGGCGCGCTGGGAGAAGACGGGCGAGGGGCTGACCCGGGTGAGCACGTAGAGGTCGCCCGGGGGCCCTCCACGCGGCCCGTCCTCGCCCTTCCCGGCCACCCTGATTCGGCTGCCGTCCCGTACCCCGGCCGGGACCTTGACCCGGTAGCGCTTGCGCTGCATGGTCAGTCCCGACCCCGCGCAGGTCTCGCACGGGCTGTCGATCACCTCGCCACGGCCCCCGCACACCGGGCAGGGCTGGCTGATCGAGAAGAAGCCCTGGCTCTCGGTGTCGATCCCCCTCCCGTGGCAGCGCGGGCAGACGGTGGGCGACGTGCCCGGCTTGGCACCGCTGCCGCCGCAGGTGGCGCATGTGGATTGCTTCGGGACCGTGACCCGCACCTCGCTGCCCTCCATCGCCTGGTCGAAGGACAGGCGGATCTCGGTCTCGAGGTCTCGCCCGTGGGCGGTCGCCTGGCGAGGGTCGCCACGGCGCCCGAAAACGGTCGAGAAGATGTCGCCGAGGTCGGAGGTGAACCCTCCACCGCCGAACCCGCGGGGCCCGAAGCCCGAGAACATGCCGCCGGCGTCGTATTGCGAGCGCTTCTCGGGGTCCGAGAGGGTGTCGTAGGCCTCCTGGACCTCCTTGAAGCGCTCCTCGGCGGCGTCGTCGCCCGGGTTTCGGTCCGGGTGGTACTTGCGCGCCAGCTTGCGATAGGCCTTCTTGATCTCGTCGGCGTCCGCCTTGCGCGGCACGCCCAGCACCGAGTAGAGGTCGCGGTCCGCCACCCGGCCCCCTACTCGCTCACCACCACTCGCGCGGCCCTCAGCACCTGGCCGTCGAGGCGGTAGCCCTTCTCGAGCGTCTCGATCACGACTCCGGCCTCGGAGCCGTCCGCGGCCGCTCGGACCGCGAGCGCCTCATGCTCGGTCGGGTCGAACGTCTCTCCGACGGGATCGTAGGTCTCCACTCCGCTGCGCTCCAGCGCGGCCCGCAGCTCGCCGAGCACCAGGGCGACCCCGCGGGCAAGCGCCTGCTGGGCGCTCACCTCCTCGCTGACCGGATCGTCATCGGGGCCGGCGGCAGGCGCGGCGTCCGGGTCGACGCCCGAGGCGCGAAGCGCGCGCTCCAGGTTGTCGAGAGCCGGCAGCAGCTCGCGGGCGACGGCCGCCTTGCCGCGGCGCTCGCCCTCCCGGGTCTCACGCGCGGCGCGCTTTCGGTAGTTGTCGAAGTCGGCCCGCGCCCGCTGAGCGAGCTCGAGGTACTCGTCGCGCTCGCGCCTCGCGTCGGCGAGCGCGTCGAGATCCTCCTCGACGCGCGCCGACTCAGCGTCGGCGCCGCCCTCGGCCGGCGCATCGGTGGCGCCGTCCTGCGGGTCGACCCCTTCGGCGCTCCCGGCCGCCTCGCTGACGCCCGAATCCCCGGCGGGCCGCTCGGGTCTAGGAGCGCTCGTCATCTACGACCTCGGCGTCCACGACCTCCTCGTCGGGCTCGCCGCCGGCGCCGTTCGCCGCGGAGTCGCCGGACCCGTCGGCCTGCGCTGCGCCCTGCTCTTCGGCGGCAGCCTGGTAGATCTGCTCCGAGACCTTGTGGAAAGCGCTTTGGAGCGCGTCGGTCTTCGACTTGATCTCCTCGACGTCCTCGGAGGTCAGCACCTCCCTCACCTCGGCGATCGCCTTGGTGATCTCATCCTTGGCCGGGGCCTCGATCTTGTCGCCCATCTCCTCGAGCTGCTTGGAGGCCTGATACGCGGCGTTCTCGGCCACGTTGCGGGTCTCGGCGAGCTCGCGCTGGCGGCGATCGTCGTCGGCGTGGGATTCAGCGTCCTTGACCATCTGCCCGACCTCGTCCTCGGAGAGGCCCGACCCTCCCTTGATCTCGATCGTCTGCTCCTTGCTGGTGCCCAGGTCCTTGGCCGAGACATTGAGGATCCCATCGGCGTCGATGTCGAACGCCACCTCGATCTGGGGGATGCCGCGAGGCGCGGGCGGGATTCCGGTCAGCTGGAACTTGCCCAGCGACTTGTTGTAGGACGCCATCTCGCGCTCGCCCTGGAGCACGTGGACCTCGACCGAGGGC
>JBOGZB010000044.1:0-2196 GCA_050697175.1 Solirubrobacterales bacterium
GCTTGACTCGCTGCGCCTCGCCGCCCGACAGCGTGGTCGCGGGCTGGCCCAGCCTGACGTAGTCGAGGCCGACGTCGTGAAGGGTCTGGAGCCTGCGGTGGATCTTCGGGATGTGGGCGAAGAACTCGACCGCGTCCTCGACGGACATCTCGAGCACGTCGGCGATCGACTTGCCCTTGAACCGGACCTCGAGGGTCTCGCGGTTGTAGCGGCGTCCGTGGCACTGCTCGCACGGGACATAGACGTCGGGGAGGAAGTGCATCTCGATCTTGATCTGGCCGTCGCCCCGGCAGACCTCGCAGCGTCCACCCTTGACGTTGAAGCTGAATCGCCCCGGCTTGTAGCCGCGCGCCCTGGCCTCCTTGGTGCGAGAGAAGAGATCGCGGATGTGGTCGAACAGGCCCGTGTACGTGGCCGGGTTGGACCGCGGCGTGCGCCCGATCGGCGACTGATCGATGTTGATGATCTTGTCGACCTGCTCGACCCCCTCGATCCCGGCGTGGGCGCCCGGCCGCAGGCGGGCACGGTGCAGGCGGTTGGAGAGCGCCCGGTACAGGACCTCGTTGACGAGGGTGGACTTGCCCGAGCCCGAGACGCCGGTCACGCAGCACAGCACCCCGAGCGGGACCTCGACGTCGACCTCCTTGAGGTTGTGCTGTCGCGCTCCGCGGACCACGAGGCGGCCGCTCGGGGCGCGTCTCGTCGCCGGCACGGGGATGGACCGCCTGCCGCTCAGGTACTGGCCGGTCAGCGATGAGGTGCGGCGCGCGATGCGCGCCGGGGTGCCCTCGGCGACGACCTCGCCCCCGTGCTCGCCCGCACCCGGACCCAGGTCGACGACGTGGTCGGCGGCCCGGATCGTTCCCTCGTCGTGCTCGACGACGATCACCGTGTTGCCGATGTCGCGAAGCCGCTTCAAGGTGTCGATCAGCTTTTCGTTGTCGCGCTGGTGAAGCCCGATCGATGGCTCGTCGAGGATGTACAAGACGCCCACCAGCGACGAGCCGATCTGCGTCGCGAGGCGGATCCGCTGCGCTTCGCCCCCCGACAGGGTCGTTGCGGCCCGATCCAGCGACAGGTAGCCGATCCCGACGCTGTCGAGAAAGCGAAGCCGCTCGCCGATCTCGCGCACCACGAGCCGGGCGATCGCGCGCTCGGTGTCGGTCAGCTCGAGCGCCTCGATCCACTGGAGCGCCGCCCGCGCCGAGCGCGTCGTGTACTCGTGGATGTTGAGGCCGCCGACCGTCACCGCGAGGCTCTCGGGTCGCAGCCGGGCCCCGCCGCACGCCGGGCACGGCTGGAGCGCCATCAACCCCTCGATGCGCTCGCGGGTGTTCTCTGAGTCCGTGTTCTCGTAGCGGCGCTCGAGGCTCGCCAGCATCCCCTCGAAGCGAACCGTGTAGACGCGCCGCCGCCCGAAGCGATTGCGATACGAGACGGTGTGGCGCTCGTCCCCGGTGCCGCCCAGCAGCAGGTCGCGGTCGCCTTGCGAGAGGTCCCGCCACGGCGAATCCACGTCGATCCCGTTGGCCTCGGCGACCGCCTCGAGCAGGCGGCGGTGGTAGGTCGAGGCGGCCTTCGTCCATGGCTCCAACGCCCCCTGCGAGATCGACAGGGTGGGATCGGGGACGATCAGCTCCGGGTCTATGACGCGCTGGAACCCGAGCCCGTTGCAGCGCTGGCAGCAGCCGTGCGGAGAGTTGAACGAGAAGATCCGCGGCTCGAGCTCCGGCATCGAGGTCCCGCATTCCAGGCAGGCGAACCGCTCCGAGAACAACCAGTTGTCCGCCGCCTTCTGATCCGCCAACTCGACCTCCACGAGGCCGTCGGCGAGCTGTGACGCGGCCTCGACCGACTCGACGAGGCGCTTTCGGATTCCCTCCTTCATGACCAGGCGGTCGACCACGACCGAGATGTCGTGCTTGAGCTTCTTGTCGAGCGCGATCGGCTCGTCGAGCCGCACGAGCTCGCCGTCGATCCGGGCTCGCACGTATCCCTGGGAGCGCATCTCCTCGAGCATCCGCCCGTACTCGCCCTTGCGCCCGCGCACCACCGGGGCCATGACCATGAAGCGCGTGCCGTCCGCGACGGTGAGGACCTGATCCGTGATCTGCTCGAGCGATTGCCCTTGGATCGGGGCGCCGCACTTGTAGCAGTGCGGCTTGCCGATCCGCGCCCACAGCAGGCGCAGGTAGT
>JBOGZB010000045.1:0-3489 GCA_050697175.1 Solirubrobacterales bacterium
GGATTGAGACGGTCAGGGGGAGCTTGGTGATCGGCTGGTTCGAGGTCGCGCCCGCGTAGAGGGTGGACACGTCGCTACCGTTGTCGGCGACCCACGCGGGGGTGTTCGGCGCGAACGCAAGCCCCCATGCGTTGACCAGGTTGGAGTCGAGCAGCTTCGCCTGGCCGGGGACGTCGGAGACGAGGTTTCGCTGGACGTAGCGCCCCAGCGGTTTGGCGAGGGCGGACGGCGCGAACACGAGGCTCGTGGCCGCAAGGGCCGCGAGCGCGCCGCACCACCTCCTCAGTCTTGCGCGGCGTGGGCGGTCCCGAAATGATGAGCGCATAGGCGTCAACCCCTGGTTTCGTCGGCCGGCCGAATCCGGCCGTTCTGACCGGATACCGATCGGAGGGCGGAGAGGTTCAACTCGCCATCGTGCCTCCTCCAGTCCGCCCCCCCGGCGACGAATGAGGCCGTTCGCTCCCCACTTCCAGGTATTGGCCGCTGCCTCCTGCTCGTGGGGGTATAGGCTCGCGATGGGTCTCGAGGCCGAGAGTGGATAGATCGAGAAACGAGAGGACTGGACGGCTCCGATGGACGCTGATCGGAACGCTCGCCGCGCTCCTCTCGCTGCTGGTGGTCGGCGCGGCGGCTCTCGCGGACTCCGGCCCGTTCAGATATCCGTCGAAGACCAAGACCGTGCCCAGCACTCTCATTGGACGCGGCTTGGCGACGGCCGATTGTCCCGCCACTCATCCGCGCGTCTTGGGCGGGGGCGTCAAGATCACGGGCGACAACAGCGACTTCGACCTCGAGGTCGCGACCACGAGCCCGGTCCCGGGCGAAGATGGGGACAAGGACGGCTGGGTGGGCGAGGCCAACAACAGTTCCGGGTCGGACGCCCAGATCACCACCACGGCGATCTGCGGGAAGGGCCATTTCAGATACCCCAGGCACACAAAGAACATTCCCCGGGACGGCCAGGCGACGCAGAAGGCCTTCTGCCCTTCGGGCACCAAGTTGACCGGCGGCGGCGTAGTCACCGAGTCGCAGTCGCCGAAGGTAGAGGTGGCCGCCAGCAAGCCGATCGACGGCCCGGATGCAAACTCGACCCCCGACGACGGCTGGCTCGGGAGCGGGAACAACGGCACCAACTCGGCAAGCGGGATGACCGTGACCGCTGTCTGCGCTGAATCGGGCCACTACAAGTACGTCCACTCCGCCCCCAAGCCCCTACCGAACAACAGCGCGGGCTCCGCCGCCGCGACCTGTCCCGTGGGAACGTCGGTGACGGGGGGAGGGGTCGAGAACTCCGGAGTCGACATCGGCGCCGAGATCGAGAGCTCGTTTCCGAATCCCGACCTGGATGGGGTCGGCCGGGTCAACAACGACAACACCGGCCAGGACGAGACGATCCAGACCTTCGCGATCTGCAAGGTCACCCAGACCGACTTCGCCGGCACCTTCAGCGAGGGCGGCACGGTGACGTTCGTCCTCACCCACGACCAATCGAAGGTCCACCACTGGGCCTGGGTCGCCATGCCGATCGAGTGCCGCGAGGGATCCGACCAGGTCAGCTCGCACTACCGCGTTGACGTCAACGTGACGCACCACCACTTCCACGCCCAGAACGTCAGGAGCTCTGAGGGCTTCAAGACGACGCTCGACGGCACCCTGTCGGACCACGACACCCATGCCGAGGGCACGCTCACGATGCGCGGCCCCGAGCCGCCCGGCCATACCCGCTGCCACGGCACCGGGCACTGGAGCGCGAACGCGCTGTAAGAGAGCGAGCGCGCCGGCTTCATAGAATCCCGCCGGATGCTGCTCGATGGCGCCGAACTTGACGCCCCCGCCGCGCCGCTCAACGCGCTGCTCAGGATCGGCCTCGATTCGGCGCCCGACGAGATCGCGATCGCCTCGGTCACGCGTGCGCTCACTTGGCGCGAGCTCGACCGCGCAAGCGCTGCGCTTGCCGGCGGCTACCGCATGATCGGGCTGGAACCGGGCGATCGCCTCGCCTCGCTGATGCCGAACAGGATCGACCTCGTCGTCCACTACCTGGCCTGCTTTCGCGCCGGGGCGATCGCCACGCCTCTGAACTACCGCTACACCGCCCGCGAGATCGACCACGCGCTGGAGGTGAGCGGCGCCCGCGCCCTCATCGCTCATATCGAGCGGGCCGAGGACATCGTCGTGAGCGAACGAGTGAGCGGGCTCGAGCTCGGGGCGATCGCCTACCGCGACGCTGAGCCGTTCACGACCCGGAGCGAGGATCCCGCGGCACGCGAGGCCGATTGGCAGCACGACTTCAGCACCCTTCTCGAAGCCGAGCCGCTGTCCGATGCAACGGAGCCGCCGAATCCCGACGCCCCGGCCGTGATCTTCTTCACCTCGGGCAGCACCGGCCCCGCCAAGGGGGTCACCCACACGCGCGAGACCGTCCGCTGGATGATCGCCAGCGCGGCCGGCGCGTTCGAGCTCGACGCCGGCGACGTCTTCCTCCCCGGCTCCTCCATGTCCCACATCGGCTCCTTCCTCTGGGCGCTCGCGACGCTCTCGGTCGGCGGCAAGGTCGTGGTCGCGCGGGCAACGGACGCACACGAGCTCCTACCCCTGCTGCGGGATCACCAACCGACGATCCTGGCCATGATCCCCGCGGCGCTGTCGGCGCTGATCCACGATCACGACCTGCGGCCAGGCGACTTCTCCTCGCTACGAATCTGCCGCGCCGGCGCCGACAAGGTCTCAACCGAGCTCCTGACCGAGTTCGCGGCCCAGGCGGGGTTTCCGATCGTCGAGGGATATGGAATGACGGAGGTCGGCTTGGCGACCCTGAATCCCCCCTCGGGTGAGATCAGACAGGGCTCGATCGGGAGGCCGATCTGCGGCTTCACGATTGCCCTGCGCGATGAGGGGGGCGGGCAGATCGAGGCCGGGGAGGTGGGCCGGATCTGGATCCGAAGCCGCAGCCGCACGCCCGGCTACTGGCAGGCGCCGGAGGCAACCGAGGAGGTCGTGTCCGACAACTGGCTCGACTCGGGCGACCTCGCTCGGGCCGACGAGGACGGCTACCTCTGGTTCTTCGGCCGGAAGAAGCAGGTGATCGTCCACGACGGCTCCAACATCAGCCCTTACGAGGTCGAGGGCGCCCTTGTCGATCACCCCGCGGTCGACCTCGCCGGCGCCGTCGGCATCCACGACGAAGTCCACGGCGAGAACGTCCGCGCCTACGTATCCCTGCGCGACGGCGCCGAGCGCCCCAGCAGCGCCGACCTGATCCTCCACTGCCGCGAGCGGATCGGCTACAAGGCCCCCGAGGAGATCGTCTTCCTCGACGAGATGCCGCTCAACCCGACCGGCAAGATCGACCGCGTCGGCCTCAAGCGCCTCGCCGAGGACCACCTGCACCCGCACGGCCTCGACTAGGAGATTCGCGCCAGCGCGGTGTCGATCGCCGCGGAGATTAGCGCGGGCTGTTCGACCTGCGGGTAGTGGCCGGCGTCGGGC
>JBOGZB010000046.1:0-3768 GCA_050697175.1 Solirubrobacterales bacterium
TGCCGAAGCCCGCTTCGCGCGGGCGGTCCGCTTGGGCGGCGCCTCGGCGGCCTCCCGCGGCTCCTCGGGGGCGCGGCGGGCTCGCGGCGCGGCGCGGCGCTGGGGGGTCTCGCAGTAGGGGCAGACCGGCCAGCGTGGGTCGATCGGCTTCTCGCACGCCTCGCACGGGTCCTTGACCCGGGTCCGGCAGCTCGGGCAGCGCAGGAAGGAGCGCTCGATCGGATATCCGCAGCTCGGGCACGACTGCTCCTCGAGCTGCCTGAGGCGAAGCTCGGCGGCGCGGATCTCGAGCTCGCGCTCGTGGGCGTCCTCGATGAACTCGGGTGGGCGCAGGATCGAGTAGACCACCGTCCCGACGTAGGGGAAGAGCGATGCCGCCGTCGCGCAGCCGACCAGGAACGGGTCCCGGATGCGTCGCCTGGCGTCGAGGAAGGTCCAGACGATCAGCGCGATCCAGACGACCACCAGAAAGGCCAGCAGCAGGTTGACGAACAGGCTCAGGCCCTGGTTGGTGATGCCGAACAGCGCTAGGGGCATGGGCGCGGGCGGGAAGGGGTGGAAAGGCGAGCAGCCATGGGCGAAGAGCGCAGTCTACTTCGTCGTCTCGGGCCCAAACCCTAGCTCTAAGGGCTACAGGAACAGGCGTCCAAACAGGTATCCGAGACCGAAGAAGACCAAGATCACGATCGCGACCACGGCCGCGACCAGTCCCATCATCTGGAGGAGCTCGGATCGTGCCTCTCTGTCCATGCGTCCCCCAGAAGGTAATGCGAACCGCAGACGAGCGCCACGCCACCGCGCGCCACGGCCTCGTCGAGGGCGCGCCGGACGGCCGCTCGCGGCTGGCTGACGGCCTCTGCCTCGAGGCCGGCGTCCCTCGCGGCTCCGGCCAGGCTCTCGACCGGGAGCGCGCGGGCGCCGGGGCGCGCCGAGCGGCTCAGCCGCTCGGCGGTGATCTCGGTGCAGACCACGAGCTCGATCCGCGACGCCAGGGCATCGAGGACGCCGACCGAGTCCTTGTCGGCGAGAAGCGCCAGGCAGGCGACCACGGGGCTGTCGCCGACCGCCTCGGGCAGCGCCTCGGCCAGAGCCCGGGCGCCGTCGGGATTGTGGGCTGCATCGAGGATCAGCGGCGGCTGACCGGGCACGATCTGCATCCTGCCGGGCAGCTCGAGCGCCGCGGCGACGGCGCACACGCGCTCGAGGTCGAGGCCGCCGAGCACCGCCTCGCTCGCCGCCATCGCGACGGCGAAGTCGCGTCGCGCGTAGGGGCCGGGGATCGCCAATCGCACCTCGCCCGGCAGATCGCCGGCCTCGACCAGCCTGGCGCTTCGCTTCGCCGCGACCCGCGCGGCCAGATCGCGCACCCCGGCTGACACCCGCCCCACGACGAGCGTGGTGTGGTCGCGCAGCACGGCCAGCTTCTCGGCGGCGATCTCCTCCTCGGTGTCGCCCAGCCACTCGGTGTGCTCGAGGCCGACCGAGGTCAGCGCGGTGGCCAGCGAGGGGATCACGTTGGTGGCGTCGAGCCGCCCTCCCAGGCCCGCCTCGATCACGCCGACCTCGACCCCCGCGGACGCCAGCGCCACGAACGCGGCCGCGGTCGCGGCCTCGAACTGGGTGATCGACTCCTCCCCCTCGAGCGCCCGGTTGACCACCTCCACCGACTGCGCAACCCGCTCCACCGACGCGGCGAAGCGCGCGGGCTGGATCTCGTCGCCGCCGACCCGCACTCGCTCCGACCAGCGACTGACGTGGGGAGACAGATATGCGCCGGCGCGACGCCCGTGCGCCTCGAGCAGCGCCGAGGTCATCTCGGTCACGGACGACTTGCCGTTCGTCCCGACGACGTGGATCGACGCGAATCGGTGCTGAGGCATGCCCAGCGCCGTGACGAGCCGGCGGATCCGCTCGAGGCCGAAACGGATCCCGAGCGGCTCGAGCGATGCGAGCCACGCCTCGGCCTCGCTTTCGGACCAGCCGCTCAGCGCTCAGCCGTCCAGCTCTTCCAGCTCCGCTCGGTGTGCGGCCAGCTTCTCCCTCTCGGCCTCGACCACCACGGAGGGGGCGTTGCTGACGAAGCCCTGGTTGGAGAGCTTGTCCTCGGCCCTTCGGATCTCGGAGCCGAGCAACTCGGCGCGCTCGGATATCCGGCGCGCGACCTGGTCGACGTCGAGCTCGTTCGTCGCGAGGACCTCGACCGCGCCGAAGCCGGCGACCGGGTCGCCGTCGGCGCCCTCGAACGACAGGCGGGCGAGCCTGCCGACCAGCTCGTGGGGCGCCGGGTCGCCGTCGGCGATCCGGGCCGAAAGAATGCTGCCGGCCGGCACCCCGACGAGCGAGCGCCACCGCCTGATCCTCCGCGTCAGCCCGATCCAGCCCTCGACCTGGCGCTCGGCGTCGGGGTCGATCAGCTCGCTGTCCACGGTCGGGAACGGGTGGATGACCATCATCTCGGGCCCCCCGGCGCCCGCCGCCTCGAGGTAGGAGTAGATCTCCTCGGTCACGAACGGCATCAGCGGGTGCGCGAGAGCGAGGGTCTGCTCCAGGATCCAGAGCAGGGTCGCCCCCGCCTCCGGCTCACCCGCGATCAGGCGGGGTTTCGCGATCTCCAGGTACCAGTCGCAGAGCTCGGACCAAAAAAAGCCGTAGAGGTCGAGCGCTGCGTGCGCGAAGTCGTAGCCGTCGAGGTGGCCGGTGATCACCTCGATCGCGGATTGAAAGCGCGACAGGATCCAGCGATCCTCGACCTGGAGCCGGATCGGGGCGGGCTCCACCTCGGGCGCGTTGAGGAGGATCAGGCGCGAGGCGTTCCAGAGCTTGTTGGCCAGGTCGAGGCCCTGCTGGACCTTGGCCGGGGAGTAGCGAACGTCCTGGGTCGACGACGTCGCGAGCAGGCCGAAGCGAAGCGCATCGGCGCCGAAGCGCTCGATCTCGTCGATCGGGTCGATTCCCGTCCCGAGGCTCTTCGACATCCGCCGGCCGTCCGGCGCCTGGATCACCGAGTTGATGCAGACGTCGCGGAACGGGACCCGACCGGTGAACTCGATTCCCATCATCACCATCCGGGCGACCCACAGGAAGATGATCTCCCGCGCCGTGACGAGGACGTTCGTCGGATAGAAGCTCTCGAGCTCGGGCGTCGAGTCCGGCCAGCCGAGGACGGCGAACGGCCAAAGCGCCGAGCTGAACCAGGTGTCGAGAACGTCCTCGTCGCGGCGAAGCGGCCCGTCGCAGGCGCCACAGTGATCGGGCGGCGTCTCGGCGACGATCGTCTCCTCGCATGCGTCGCAGTACCAGACCGGCAGCCGGTGGCCCCACCAGAGCTGCCGCGAGACGCACCAGGGCCGGATGTTTCGCATCCAGTCGAGGTAGACGCGACCGTAGGTGTCGGGGACGATCCGAACCTCGCCGTCGACCACCGCCCGGATCGCCGGCTCCGCCAGGTCGTCCATGGCGCAGAACCACTGGAGCGAGATCAGCGGCTCGATCCGCTCGCCGGAGCGGTGCGAGAACGGGACCGAGTGGACGTAGGGCTCCTCGGCACGCAGGCTGCCCTGGTCGCGAAGAGCCTCGACCACGGCCTCCCGGGCCTCGACCACGGTCATCCCCGCGAACCTCTCCCCCGCTTCGTCGGTCATCCGCCCGTCCTCGCCGATCACGACGATCTCCTCGAGCCCGTGAGCGCGGCCGATCTCGAAGTCGTTCGGATCGTGCCCCGGCGTGATCTTCAGGGCGCCGGTCCCGAACTCGGGATCGACGTAGTCG
>JBOGZB010000047.1:0-1596 GCA_050697175.1 Solirubrobacterales bacterium
GTTCCAGACCGGCTCGAAGATGCCGTTCGCGAACCGCAGCACGAGGATGTTCTGGACCGTCTCCTTGCCCAGGTAGTGGTCGATCCGGAAGATCGACCGCTCGTCGAACACCTCGCGGAGCGTGTGGTTGAGCGCCCTTGCCGACTCCAGGTCGCGCCCGAACGGCTTCTCGACCACGACCTTGGCGCCGGCGGCGCTCCCCGACCGCGCGAGCTCGGAGATCACGGTCGCGAACACGCTGGGAGGGATCGCCAGGTAGTGGACCGGGCGCCGGGCGTCCCCCAGCTCGGCGCGGAGCGCGTCGAAGGTGGCGGGATCCCCGTAGTCGCCGTCGACATAGCGAAGCAGCGACGAGAGCTTGCGGAACGCGTCGCGGTCGACACCCCCATGCTCGGCGAGGCTTTCGTGGGCGCGCTTCGTGAGGCGCTCGAGGTCCCATCCGGCCTTCGCGACGCCGATCACCGGGATGTCGAGGTGGCCTCGCCGGATCATCGACTGAAGGGCTGGGAAGATCTGCTTGTAGGCGAGGTCGCCGGTCGCGCCGAAGAAGACCAGCGCGTCGGAGCGGGTCGCGGACGACATCAGGTCCGGGCCTCCGCCGGGATGTCGCTCGCCGCGTCCGCGTCGAGGATCAGCTCCAGTGGCCCGTCGGCCAGCAGGCTTGCCGGGACGTCAGGGCTCGGGCCGCGAATCGCGGCGGCCGCCGGCGCGGCCTTTCCCCTGCCGACCGCGAGGATCGCCGAGCCGCGGGCTGCTCGGAGCGCCTCGAGCGTCAGGGTGACGCGGTCGGGTGGCGGCTTGGGGGCGTTGTGGACGGCGACGCACACCAGGCCGGCCGCGGCGTCCAGCGTCGGCGCGCGGGGAAAGAGGGATGCGGTGTGGCCGTCCTCGCCGAGCCCGAGGAGGGCGAAGTCGAGGCTCGGCGCCCCGTCGCGCCCAGCCGGGACCCGCTCGCTCAAGAGGGACCCGTACCGCTCGGCGGCCTGCTCGGCCGAGCCGGCGGTCGGGACCGGGTGGGCGACGGCGCCGGTTCGTGCCAGAAGCGTCTCGCTCAGCATCCGGTAGTTGCTGTCGGGGGCGTCCGGGGCGACCATCCGCTCGTCTCCGAGCCACAGCTCGATGCCGCCCCAGTCGTCGATCAGGTTTGCGAGGCGCTCGTACGTCGCGGCGGGCGTTCGCCCCCCGGCGAGTGAGAGGTGCGCGGTGCGGCCCTCGGCTCGGGCCAGGCTGACCGCGTCTGCGAGCCGCTCCGCGGCGAGGCCGGCCGCCTGCGCCGCCGCGCCGGTCACCGTGACGCGCGCCATGGAGCTAGGAGGCGCCCTTCTCGTCGTGGCCGCCGAACTGCTTTCGCATCGCCGAGAGAACCTTGTCCGCGTAGTCATCGAGCCCGCGGGATGCGAACCGCGAGTAGAGCGCCGAGCTCAGGACCGGCGCGGGGACCCCCTCCTCGATCGCCGCGATCGACGTCCACCGCCCCTCGCCCGAGTCGGACACACGTCCCGCGTAGTCGGCGAGCTCGGGGGAGGAACGAAGCGCCTGGGCGGTCAGGTCGAGCAGCCACGAGCCGATCACGCTGCCGCGGCGCCACACCTCGGC
>JBOGZB010000048.1:0-6684 GCA_050697175.1 Solirubrobacterales bacterium
GGTCCGGACCTTCGACGCCCCGGAGGCGATCGGGACCCGCTTCTACGAGGTCAACGCGCGCTCGGCGATCAACAAGGTCCCGAAGAGCTCGCGAATGCCCTTCCACCACACGATCAATCCGTACCGCGGATGCACCCATGCGTGCTCCTACTGCAGCTCGCCGGAGACGCCAATCTTGATGGGCGACGGCCGCACCAAGCCGCTGTGCGAGCTGCGGGCGGGCGACGCGATCTATGGCACGGCGAGGCAGGGCCGCTATCGCCGCTACGTGACGACGCACGTCCAGGCCCACTGGTCGGTGCGCAAGCCGGCGTACCTGATCGCGGCTGAGGACGGAACCGAGTTGGTGGCCAGCGGTGACCATCGTCTGCTGACCGACCGCGGTTGGAAGTACGTGACGGGAACCGAGCACGGCGCCCTGCGTCGTCCCCATCTCACTCCGAACAACCGGTTGCTCGGCATCGGGGGGCTGCCGGCGGGGCCCGATGACGGACCGGCATACAGGAGGGGATACCTCTGCGGGATGATGCGCGGGGACGGTCACCTTGGTGAATACGAGTACTCGCGCCCGGGTCGACCCCGGTCCCGGATCACCTCGTTTCGCCTCGCGCTGGCGGACGAAGAGGCGCTGTGGAGGACGCGCGAATACCTGGCCGACGCCGGCGTGCTGACCAGCGCCTTCCTTTTCGCGGCGGCTACCCCGAATACCAGGAAGATGGTCGGGATACGGACCGCGAAACGGCAGGACGTGGCGCAGATCCGCGAACTGATCGCGTGGCCGGTCGCCTCGAGCTCGGCATGGCGGCGGGGATTCCTGGCGGGCATCTTCGACGCCGAGGGAAGCCACGGCGGCGTGATCCGGATATCCAACACCGACCGGCGGCTCATCGATTGCGCGCGGGACTGTCTGGAAGGCCTCGGGTTGTCGGCGACGGTTGAGAGCTGGGGGCGCTCTAACGGCCTCACGAGTCTCAGGGTGCGGGGTGGACTCCGGGAGAAGATGCGCTTCTTCCTCGCAACGGATCCCGCCATAACCCGCAAGCGTTCAATCGCCGCGACCGCGGTGAAGGGCAAGGTGCCGCTTCGCGTCGTGTCGATCGAGCCGTTGGGCGAGATGGAGCTGTTCGACATCACGACGGGTACGGGGGACTTCATCGCGAACGGTGTGATCAGCCACAACTGCTTCGCTCGACCCACCCACGCCTACCTGGACTTCAACGCGCGGGAGGATTTCGAGCGCGAGATCGTCGTCAAGGTGAACGCGCCGGAGCTGGTCCGTGCGGAGCTCGGCCGGCGCTCGTGGAAGGGCGAGCACGTCGCGCTCGGGACCAACACCGACCCCTACCAATGGGTCGAGGGGCGCTACCGGTTGATGGAGGGGATCTGGGAGGCGATGCGCGATCACGCGAACCCCTGCTCGGTGCTCACCAAGTCGCCGCTCCTGCTCTGCGACCTCGAGCTGATGAAGGAGATCGCCGAACGGACGGAGTTCACCGCCAACCTCTCGATCCCGACCCTCGACGAGCGCGCCTGGCGCGCCACCGAGCCCCACACGCCCCATCCGCGCAAGCGGATCGAGGCGCTCGCCGAGCTGAAGCGCGCCGGGATCCGGACCGGCGTCCTGATTGCGCCGCTGATCCCGGGCGTCAACGATTCGCCGCAACAGCTCGGGCCGCTTCTCGAGCTGGTGGCTGAGGCGGGGGCCGACTCGATCGCGGGGGTGCCGCTCCATCTGCGCGGCGAGGTTCGCGAGATCTGGTTCGACTGGCTCAGGGAGCATCGACCGGACCTGGTCGACCGCTACGAGGCGCTCTACGCGCGCGGCGCGTACATGCGGCGAGACGAGGGCGACAGGCTCGCGGGGTTGGTGCGCCGCGGCCGCCGCGAGATGCCCGGCGCCGGCTCCGCGGAGACGGGCGCGCTCAGCCCACCGCCGGGGCGGCAGCCGCGGCTCTTCTGAGCGCCAGCGCGACCGCAAGGGTGCCGAGCGCGCAGCCTGAGGCAAGCCAGAACGCCGCCGAGTAGCCGCCGAGCGCTGCCGCCACTCCGGCAAGCGGCGCCCCCAGGCCCACCCCGAGATCGAAGAAGCCGGTGAACGTTCCGAGCGCCGCCCCGCGCCGGGCCTCGGGGACGCGGTTCACGACGACGAGCGACAGCGACGGGTAGAGCAGCGAGAACGCGGTGCCCATCGCGGCCGCCCCGAGGATCGCCGTCGACAGGCTGGTCGAGAGCGCGATCGTCGCGAGGCCGAGCGACTCGACCGCCGCCGCACCCGCCGCGCAGCGAAGCGGGCCGACCCGATCCGGCAGGTCCCCGGCGATCAGCCGCGTCAGGACGACCGTCGCGGCGAAGACGGTGAATGCGATTGCGCCGTGCGGATCTCCGTGCGCCTTCAGGTGCAGGACGATGAACGCCGCCATCGCGGCGTAGCCGACGCTGGCCAGGGAAAGCGCGCTGCCGGGGCGGATCGACTCGCGCGCGATCAGGGGGCCGCGCGCCCCCTGCGGCGAGGGCCGGAAGGGGTCCGGGATGCGAAGCGCGATCAGCGCCCCGACCAGTGGCGCGCACGCCGCGAAAGTCCAGACGAGGTGAAACCCCGACGCGTGGTAAAGCAGCTCGCCGACCGAGGGCCCGATGCTGAGGCCGCTCCACACCGCGAGGCCGTAGAGTCCGATCACCCGGCCCCGACGCCCGGGCGGCGCCAGGTCGACGATCCACGCCGAGCCGGCGGTGAACACGGTTCCCTCGCCCATCCCGAGCACCAGCCGGGCGAAGATCAGCCCGGGGAGGCCGGCGGGGACGAGGTAGAGGAGGCCGGCGAGCGCCGCCAGTAGCGTTCCGACGATCACGGTCGGACGCCGTCCGCGGCTGTCCGCGAGGCGACCCGCGATCGGCCGCGCGCCGATCCCCGTGAACGCGAAGGCGCCGACCACCACCCCGACCGCGACGTTGCCCGAGTCGAGCGGCCCCTTCACGAAGCGGGGCAGGACCGGAAGCACCGATCCGACCGCCATCAGCGACAGCAGGGTGACGACGAAGATGCCCGCGAAGGCCGCGTGGGGGGAGCGTCGCATCGGCGCTCAGCGCGTCCCGGTGCTGCGAAGCTCCGCCCGCTTGATCTTGCCGCTCGCCGTCTTCGGGAGCTGATCGGCGAACTCGACGATGCGGGGGAACTTGTACGGGGCGGCGACCCGCTTGCAGTGCTCCTGGAGCTCGGCGGCCAGCCCGTCCTCGGGATCGCCGTCTCGCAACACGACGATTGCCCGGACCACCGCTCCGCGCTCGGGGTCCGGGGCGGCGACGGCGGCGGCCTCGGCGACGCGCGGATGGCTGAGCAGCGCGGACTCGACCTCGAACGGGCCGATCCGGTACCCGGACGAGAGGATCAGGTCGTCGCGGCGGCCCTCGTACCACAGGCAGCCGTCGGCGTCCTGGCTGACGACGTCTCCGGTCGGCCACCACTCGCCGTCGAAGCCCCCGCCGCCCAGATAGCCGCTGAAGAAGGTGGGGCAGGTCTCGGCCCTGACCTGGAGCTCCCCGTCCTCGATCCGGACCTCGATCCCGGGGAGCGGCCTGCCCATCGAGCCGGGCCGCACCTCGTCGCCGACCAGGTTGCCGGTCACCTGGCCGGTCTCGGTCTGCCCGTATCCGTCGCAGATCTCGAGGCCGGCCCGCTCGCGGAAGGCGTCGATCACACCCGGGTTGAGCGGCTCGCCGGCCGAGACCATCCTGCGCACCGAATCGATCGGGCGGATCTCGGCCCGCTTGGCGAGCATCCGATACTCGGTTGGCGCCTGGCAGAGGACGTTCACGCCCTCGCGCTCGATCAGCTCGAGGCGCTCGGCCGGGTCGAACCTCCCCTCGTGTAGGAGCGCCGCCGCGCCGCACAGCCATGGCGCCACGAAGACGTTTCGCGCCGACTTCGACCAGCCGGTCGAGGTCGTGCACCAGACCAGCTCGTCGCGGCGGGCGCCCAGCCAGTGCTCGGCCTGGAGGCGCTGCCCGGGCAGATAGCGCTGGCCGTGGACGACCCCGCGCGGCTCGCCCGTGGTCCCCGAGGTGAAGACGATCAGCGCCGCCTCGTCCGGGTCGAGGTCCGCGACCTCGGCCGGGGGCTCCTGGGGTCGCTCCTCGTCCATGACCATCGCGACCTCCGCCGTCGTCATCACGGCGATGCCGTCGGGGAGCTCGTTCGCGAGGCTCTCCTCGGCGACGCACAGCACCGGGTCCGCCGCGTCGACTCGCAGCTCGAGATCCCTGGAGCGAAGCTGGGTGCTGCATGGCAGCGCGACCGCCCCCATCCGCCAGCAGGCGAGGATCGTCAGCGCCCATTCGATCCGGTTGCCGACCAGGGTCATCACCACGTCGCCGCGCCCCACCCCTCGCGCTGCGAACGCTCCCGAGAGACCGGCGCTCTTGGCGACCAGCTCGCCGAAGCCCCAGACCCGGCGCTCGCCGCCGGCGGAGATCGTCACCAGCGCCGGCCGCGCCGACGGAAACCGCTCGAGGACGTCCTCGATGAAGTTCATGGGCCGAGGTCGGTAGGGCTCACGGGCTCGTAGTCTGCCGTTGATGAGCCCGAGGCAGCAGAGACCGGGTCGGCCTGGCCGCGGCGGCGGTGCGGGCTCCGAGCTCGATCTCGCGCTCACGTTCCTGGCCGGACTGGATGAGGCCGTCGCGGGCGAGGTGGTAGACCTCGGCTGGGGCACCGGCGTGTTCGACCGCGACCGGCCGGTGGTCTGGGACGCCAACTACGTTCGCGTGGGCGCCGGGTCGAAGCTCACCGCCGGCGAGCTCGCCGAGGAGGTCGAGCCCCGGTTCGTCGAGCGCAACCTGCTCCACCGGATGCTCGTGTTCTTCGACTCCGCCCCCGATCAGCGCCTCGTTTCGGGATTCGGCGAGCTCGGGTGGGAGGCCGCTCACGAGACGGTGATGGCGTGGCGTGGGCCCGTCGCCTCGCCGGCGCAACCGGTCGAGGAGATCTCGGTCTCCGGTTACGAGGAGGCCAAGCGCGACTTCGAGCTCGCCGAGCCGCCTGGCGGCGCCGACCCCGCGATCGCGCCGGCGCTGGTCGACCAGCTCGCGAGCAGGGACGCGCTGATCCGCGAGGTCGCCGCCGAGCGGCGCTTCGCGGTCGTCGTCGATCAGCGGGCAGTCTCCGCCTGCGTCCTCTATTCGGGCCAGGGCATCGGCCAGGTGGAATCGGTCACTACCGAGCCCGAGCATCGAAACCGCGGCTACGGGCGAGCGATCGTCCAGGCCGCCGTGGCCGCGTCAGTCGAGCGCGGCGACCGGCTCACCTTCCTGATCGCGCTGATCGACGACTGGCCGCGCCAGATGTACCGAAGGATGGGCTTCGAGCCGCTGGGGACGGTCCACCGCTTCCGCCTCGCACCGCCGCCGTTACTCGTCGAGTGAGCGTCATCGGACCCGCGCGGCGCATGAACGCGCACTCGATGGAGGGCGGAGGGGATCAGCTCGCGGAGGGGTCTCGGCGTAGTTCGGTGCCGTCGTAGAGCTTGCGGATCGTGACCGCGCCGTCGGGGGCCGCCTCGAGGCAGAGCTCGCAGAGCACGCACTCGTCGAGGTTCCCCTCGACGATCCGAAGGGTGCCGCCCTCGCCGTCGGCGGCGAAGATGTCCACGGGGCATACCTCGGCCAGCTTTGCGGCGATTGCGGGATCGGCCGCCGCCGCACCGTCCACGTCGATCGCGATGAAGACGCCCTGCGTGTCGGCCGTCCCGGCCATCAGCCCGCGGCCCCGAGCTTTCCCTTGACGGCGTCCGGAATCTCGTCGATCCGCTCGACGACCGGGACCCCCGCGGCCTCGAGGCGGGCGATCTTCTCGGTCGCCGAGTCCTCCTTGCCCTCGACGATCGTCCCTGCATGCCCGAAGCTCATCCCCTGCATCTCCTCGTCGTCCATGAACTTGCCGGCCATGAAGGCGACGATCGGAAGCCGCGAGTCGTTGGCATCGCGCCAGTCGACGAGCTCGGCCTCCATGCGCCCGCCCGGCTCGGTGTAGATGACGATCGCCTCGGTCTGCGAGTCGGCCTCGAACAGCGGCATCAGCTCGGCATAGGTCGAGCCGATGATCGCGTCGCCGCCGATCGAGACGGCGGTCGAGACGCCGAGGCCGGCGGCGGTAAGGGTCGAGGAGATCTCGGTCGTCATCCCGCCCGAGCGTGACATCACGCCGACCTTGCCGGGCTCATAGGCCTTGGCGGCGTCCTTGGCCGGCCCGCCGATGCCGCCCATCTTGGCGACGCCGGGGACGATCACGCCGAGGCAGTTGGGGCCGATGATGCGGGCGCCGCGCTCGTTCGCGAGCTCGACCATCTGGGCGACGTCGGAGCGCGGAATGCGCTCGGTGACGACCACGATCAGCTTGACGCCGTTCTCGATCGCCTCGAGCACGGCGTCCTTGGTGAAGGCGGGGGGGACGGTGACGACGGCGCCGTCGGGGGCCGAGCCGTGGTGCTCGACGACCTGTTCGACCGTGTCGAAGACCGGCACGCCGTGAACGTCGCGGCCCTTGCGCCCCGGGGTGACGCCGCCGACTATCTTCGAGCCGAAGTCGAGGCACTCGCGGGTCAGGTTGACGGCCTCGCGCCCGGTGATCCCCTGCACGATGAAGGTGGTGTCGCGGCTCAGCAGGATGCTCATGCGGCCGCTCCCTGGATC
>JBOGZB010000049.1:0-1968 GCA_050697175.1 Solirubrobacterales bacterium
GCCGGTGGTGCCGCTCGTGTAGCAGAGGGCCGCGGCGGCGCTCTCGGGAAGCTCAGGGAGCTCGGTCTCGGGATCGCCCCCCGCCACCAGTTCCTCGTAGTCGAGAGCCCCGGGTCGCTCGCCCGGGCCATCGGGCATCAGGATCTCGTGCTCGACCCCCTCGAAGGCCGGCATGGCCTCTGCGAGCGACGCGTCGAGCAGGACCACGCGGTCCCCGGCGTGCTCGACGATGTAGCGGAGGTCCTCCTCGAAGAGCCGGACGTTGAGGGTGTGAAGCACCGCGCCCATGCTCGGGACCGCCAGATAGAGCTCCAGATGGCGAACCGAGTTCCAGGCGAAGCTCGCGACACGGTCTCCCGGCCGAACCCCGAGATCGGCCAGCGCGCCCGCGATTCGGCGGGCTCGCTCGACGACCAGGCCATAGGTCGAGCGCTCGACCCCAATCTGCGTCCGCGAGACGATCTCCCGGTTCGTGAAGATCTGCTCTGCCCGCTCGGCGATCCGCTTGACGAGGAGCGGCCGATCCATCATCAGCCCGTCCATTCGCTCACCGTCCTCCGTTCGCCCGCACGCCGTCGGGAGTCTAGATCGCCCGGCCGGGCCTTCGGCCCGATTCCTGCCTCAGGCGTCCGGGTCGGCTGTGTCTCGGTACCGCACCTCGCCGGTGATCTGGTAGCTGATGTACCAGAGCAGATGGCGGGTCGCATCCACACCGAGGTTCAATGGGACGAGAATCCTCTGCATCAGCATGCAACTCTATCTACCGTCTTGGAGGCTAATTTCTTCCATTTGCGACTCGTCCCGGGACTAGGCCTGACGCGAGCGCGACCGTGAACGTGATGGTCGTCGGCGAGCGCCGCGCGAGCGTCGCGGCCGGGCTCTCGGGAGACGGGATCAGCCTCGTAGAGCCACCGGAGGCGCCCGCGTCGCCCGACGGGGAGCAGGTCGCACGGATCGCGGCCGCCCTGCGCTCCTACGAGAGCGCCCTCGCCGATCGCGGGGTCGACCGACTGGTGATCGCCGCGGCATCGGACGAGGCGCTCGCGGCCGTCCTCGTCGCCACCAAGAGGCGCGTTCCCGTCGCCTCGCTGAACGGCCCCGAGCCGGCCCCGGCCGCGGACCCCCGCGGCGGGCTGAACGCCATCCTGATTGCACGGCTCGCAGATGCGACGCTCGCCGACGATGGGGAAGCGATCGCATCGTGGCTCCGCACCACACAAGAGGCCGCCCCGACCCCGACCGGCCACTAACCTCCAATCCGATGAAGGTTGGGATCATCGGGCTCGGCTACGTGGGGCTCCCGCTCGCCGTGGCCTTCGCCGAGGCGGGGTGCGACGTGGTGGGCGTCGATGCCGACCAGCGCCGTGTCGGGCGCCTGCGGCGCAGCGAGTCGGACATCGAGGACATTCCCTCGCAGCGCCTGCTCGCGGTCGCCGAGCGTTTCACCGCGACCGACGAGTACCGCGGCCTCGCGCACTGCGACGCGATCGTGATCTGCGTTCCCACGCCGCTCGCCAATCGCCGCGAGCCGGATCTGTCGTATCTGGTCGACGCCGCGACCCAGCTCTCCCGGGTCCTTCACGAGGGCAGGCTGGTCGTCCTGGAGTCGACGACCTACCCCGGGACGACCAGGGAGCGCCTGCTGCCGATCCTCGAGGAGTCGGGGCTCGCGGTGGGCCGGGAGTTCAACCTCGCCTACTCGCCGGAGCGGATCGACCCCGGGCGCACCGACCACACGATCCACAACACGCCCAAGATCGTCGGAGGGATCACCGACGAGTGCCGCGGCCGCGCCGCCGAGCTCTACCGGCTGATCTGCGATGACGTGGTCGAGGTCTCCTCACCCGAGATCGCCGAGCTCAGCAAGCTGCTCGAGAACATCTTCCGCTCGGTCAACATCGCCCTTGTCAACGAGCTCGCCCAGCTCTGCGACCGGATGGGGATCGACGTCTGGGAGGTGGTCGACGC
>JBOGZB010000050.1:0-7580 GCA_050697175.1 Solirubrobacterales bacterium
GCGTCGACATCTGGCTCGACCCCTGGCACAGCAAGGCGGTGGGGGCGGGGCAGATCCAGCAGTCGCTGTTCGCGCAGGCCGACGGCGGGCTGTTCGGCCAGGGCCTCGGTGAGTCGCTCCTCAAGCTGCCGGGCCCGTTCGCGCCGCACTGCCTCCAGCCGTTCCCCGACTGCGGCAGCATCCTGCCGGCGCCGCACACGGATGAGATCTACGCGGTTCTGGTCAGCGACCTCGGCGTGTTCGGCGGCGCCGGGGTGGTCGCCACCTACGCGTTGATCACGGCCCGGGGACTGAAGACCGCGGTGATGGCGCGAGACGGGTTCTCGAAGCTCCTCGCCGCCGGGTTGACGGCCGTGTTCGCGATCCAGGCGGTGGTGATCATCGGCGGCGTCGTCAGGCTGATCCCGCTGACCGGCGTCACCCTGCCGTTCATCAGCTTCGGCGGCAGCTCGGTGATCGCCAACATGATCCTGCTGGCGCTCCTCTTGATGATCTCCCACGACGCCCGCCGGCCGCGGCCCGAGCCTCGGCCCGACCACGACCTCGAGGCGCTTCCCGCTTGAACACCCCGATCGTCCGCCTCTACGGGCTGCTGCTGCTCCTGTTCGCGGCCTTGATCGGCTTCACCTCCTACTGGGCCGTCTTCGACGCGAATGCGCTCAAGGACAACCCCGAGAACCGCCGGCCGCTGATCGTCGAGCAGACGGTGAAGCGGGGCGTCATCAAGACCTCGGACGGGGTCGTCGTCGCCCAGAGCCACCCCGTCGGCGGCGGCCGGCACCCGGTCTACGTGCGCGACTACCCGCAGGGGTCGATGTTCGCGAACCCGGTCGGCTACAGCTTCGTCGAGGTGGGCCAATCGGGGATCGAGCACTCCGAGAACGGCGTCCTGGCCGGCGAGCGAAACGAGTTCACCTCGATCCTCGACCAGATCCGAGGCGTCCCGCAGCAGGGCGACAACGTCACGCTGACGATCGACTCGAACGCCCAGAGGGTCGCCACCCAGGCGCTCCAGTCGGCGATCTCCTCGACCCCCGGCGCGACAGGCAGCGGAGGCGCCGTCGTCGCCCTCGATCCATCCACGGGGGCGGTCAAGGCGATGGCCTCGGTCCCCGGGTACGACCCGAACACGGTCAAGGACGCCGGGGTGTTCAAGAAGCTGAACAGACAGAGCTCGGGCGCGCCGCTGCTGAACCGTGCCACGCAGAGCACCTATCCGCCCGGCTCGACGATGAAGGTGGTGACCGCGGCCGCGGCGCTCGACTCCGGGCGGTTCACCCCGTCGAGCGTGCTGAGCGGCGCCTCACCGCAGACGATCGACGGCCTCCCCCTGTTCAACGCAGGCAACGAGCAGTTCGGCGACATCACCATGACCGACGCGCTGACCCACTCGGTCAACACCTACTTCGCCCAGATCGGCGAGCAGCTCGGCAGCTCGACGATGGTCGAGTACATGAAGCGCTTCGGCTTCTACAGCGACCCGCAGCTCGACTACCCCGGTGGCCAGATGGCACCGAGTGGCGCCTACAACTCGAGCGGTCACCTGGTCACCTCGGGGTTCGACGTCGGCAGGGTCGCGATCGGCCAGGGCGGCGCCGAGGGCCAGGACCTGGCGACCCCGCTCCAGATGGCCGAGGTCGCCGCGACCGTGGCCAACGGCGGCAAGCTGATGCGCCCGACCTTCGTCCAGCAGGTCACGGACCCCGACGGCCGGGTGACCGGCAAGCTCTCGCCGCAGGTCCAGGGGACGGTGATCAGCCCCCAGACGGCAACCGAGCTGACCGACATGATGACCCACGTGACCCAGGAGGGAACCGCGGCCGGCCTGACGGTCGGCGGAGTCACGTTCGCCGGCAAGACCGGGACCGCCGAGATCGGCGACCCGGCGAACGGCATAAACCAGCCGTGGTTCATCGCCTTCGCTCCGGCGGTCAACCCGCAGGTCGCGGTCGCGGCGACGATCGAACGCTGCCAGGGCTGCTTCGGCGCCGAGGTCGCGGGGCCGATCGCGACTCAGGTGATGGAGAGCCTGCTCAAGTGATCCCCTTCTCGCTCAATCCGCGGCAGCGGCCGCGATAGAGATGCAGCTGGCGCAGGACACGGTGATCGCCGGGCGCTACCGGCTCCTCGGCCGGGTCGGCTCGGGGGGGATGGCCGACGTGTGGTGTGCCGAGGACACGATGCTGGGCCGCCGGGTGGCGCTCAAGTTCCTGCACGAGAGGTTCGCCCAGGACGAGCAGTTCATCGAGCGGTTTCGTCGCGAAGCGTCATCCGCCGCGGGCCTCCAGCACCCGAACGTGGTCGGGGTCTTCGACCGCGGCTCGTTCGACGGAAGGCACTACATCGCGATGGAGTACGTGGAGGGCGCGTCGCTGAAGGACCTGATCGAGCGCGGGCTGACGGTCGGCGAGGCGGTCGAGATCGTCCGCCAGGTGTTGGCCGGCGCCAAGTACGCCCATGCGCACGGGATCGTCCACCGAGACCTGAAGCCGCAGAACGTGCTGGTCGACGCCGAGGGTCGCGCGAGGGTCACCGACTTCGGGATCGCCCGCGCGGGGGCCTCCGAGATCACGCAGACCGGCTCGGTCCTCGGCACCGCCCAGTACCTGTCGCCCGAGCAGGCACAGGGGCTGCCGGTCACGGCGACGTCGGACATCTACTCGATCGGGGTGCTGCTCTACGAGGCCCTGACCGGGCGGGCCCCGTTCGAGGGCGACTCCCCCGTCACGGTCGCGCTGAAGCAGGTGTCCGAGCGTCCGCGGCCGCCCAGCGAGCTCAACCCGTCGGTCTCGCGAGCCCTGGACGCCGTGGTGCTGAGGGCGCTCGCCAAGGACCCTGCCAACCGCTTCGCCTCCGCCGAGGAGTTCGAGCAGGCGCTGGACTCCGCCGAGGTCGACCCTTCGGGCGAAGCGCTCGGCGGCACCGCGTCATACGCGGCGGTCGCCGCCGCGGCCGGCACGCCGCCCCCCGAGCAGCCCGACGAGCCGGGGACCGAGGATCGCGGCTTCTTCACTCCGGCGAGGATCGCGATCTTGGGCGTCCTGCTGGTGGCCGCGATCGCGGCGCTCGTCTTCTTCCTGAATCGCGACGGCGGCGCGAAGGTGCTGGTGCCCACGGTGATCAACAAGACGCAGGCCCGCGCCGAGGCGATCCTCGGCGACGCGGGCTTCCAGGTGGCGGTCACGTCGAAGCCGACGCCGAACCCCGCCGGCACGGTCACCGAGCAGGCACCGCCCGCCGGCTCGAGCGCCGAGAAGGGATCCACGGTGACGATCACCGTCTCCAGTGGCCTCGGAACGGTGGTGGTGCCCCCGGTCGACGGCCAGACGCGGAAGCAGGCCGTCAGGGCGCTCAAGGCTCTGCACCTTCGGCCGAAGGTGCAGAGCGCCCCGTCATCGACGGTCAAGGCCGGCCTCGCGATCGGCACGGTTCCCGCCGCGGGGAGCGAGCTGGGACGAGGGAGAAGCATCATCCTCAAGGTCTCGAGCGGTCCGAAGTCCGTCCTCGTCCCCTCGGTGGTCGGCCTCCAGCAGGACGCGGCCGACACCCAGATCCGCGATCTGGGCCTGATCCCGAGCTTCGAGAACCGAGACTCGAGCGCCCCGGCGGGACAGGTGATCGCCCAGGATCCCGCCGCCGGCGCCTCGGCCTCAAAGCACACGACGGTCACGATCGTGGTCTCCAACGGCCCCGCGCCGTCGGTGGTGCCGAACGTGGTCGGCGAGTCCCAGGACGCCGCGAAGGGCGACTTGAAGGCTTCGGGGCTCGGGGCCCGGATCGTCTCCAGGGCGACGACCGACCCGAACGAGGACGGCCGGGTCCTCGAGCAGTCGCCGAGCGCGGGGACCCGTCTGGCGAGCGGTGAGCTGGTGACCATCTTCGTCGGCAGGCTGACGGCGCCCACCACGACCACCACCGCGCCGACCACCACCACGACCACGCCCCCCTGATGCGGGTCGCGGTGTTGAGCGGCGGTCGCTCCAGCGAGCACGAGGTCTCGCTGGCCTCGGGGGCGTCGGTGGCGGAGGGCCTTCGAGCCGCCGGCCACGAGGTGATCGAGATCGTGATCGACCGCGGCGGCCGGTGGTCGGCGGGCGATCGCGAGGTCGAGCTCCGAGCCGCGGACGGCCTGCTCGACGCCGACGTCGCTTTTCCCGTCCTCCACGGCCCGTTCGGTGAGGACGGCACCGTTCAGGGGGTGCTCGAGTGCCTCGACGTCCCCTACGTGGGGCCGGGGGTCCTCGCCGCCTCGCTGGCGATCGACAAGCTCGTCTTCAAGCGCCTGCTCGCGTTCCACGGTGTCCCCCAGGTCGGATTCTGCGAGGCCGGGGCCGACGGGTGGCGCGCCGAGGCCGCCGCCCTCGGGCTTCCTCTATGGGTGAAGCCCGCCCGGCTCGGGTCGAGCGTCGGGATAACCAGGGTCACCGATCTGGAGAGCGGCCTCGACGAGGCGGTCGAGGCGGCGAGCCGGCACGACCCGCGCGTGATCGTCGAAGCTGACGGCGGCGGCAGGGAGGTCGAGTGCTCGGTGCTGGGAAACGACGACCCGATCGTCTCGCCGGCGGGCGAGATCGTCACCCACGCCGACTGGTACGACTATGAGGCCAAGTACGACGAGGGTGGCATGGAGCTCGTCGTCCCGGCCCGGATCGACGCCGCCGAGGCCGCGCAGGTGCGAGAGCTGGCGGCGCTCGTCTTCGCGGCGATCGGCGGCTCGGGGATGGCGCGCTGCGACTTCTTCGTCCGCGCCGATGGCGAGGTCCTGGTCAACGAGATCAACACGATTCCCGGCTTCACCTCGACAAGCGTGTTCGCGAAGCTCTTCGAGGCGGACGGGATCGCCTATCCCGAGCTCTGCGACAGGCTGCTCACGCTGGCCCTCGAGCGCCACGAGGCCGAGCGGGCCCACCGGTTCTAGCGGACCCGCCTGCCTAGCCCGAAAGCCCGACGTCGTTGATCTGAACGGCGTACCCGGACTCGGTGGACGCGAGCTTGGTGATCCAGATCAGGTAGTAGCGCGAGGCGCGGGTCGCGTCGAGCTGGACCTGCGTGTCCGTCCCCATCGCCGGCTCGCTCCCGATCGGTGGACCCCAGTCCTTGAGGGTGGAGGGGGGGCCGACCGTGGAGCCGTACACCTCCATGCTCCATCCCGCGCTCGCCGAGCGGACCGTGAGGCTTCGGGCCGGAACGGCCTTGCCGACGTCGAGGATCAGCCCGACGCCCGGCTTGCCGACCGCCTCCTCGGTGGTCGGCGCATCGTACGTCTCGGTTGACCACCCGGTGCCCGGGTTGCCGTCGGTGGCGAGGCCGACGTCCGAGCTGTGCTCGGCGCCGTCGCCGGGCGGTGGGTCGAACGCCTGCTCGTCGGTGATCGCGATCGGGCCCGAGGACGGCGCCCCGCTCGTCCTGCCGCCATGGTCGGGCCCGGTCAGGGCGGCGACCACGAGGGCGGCCGTGACCGCCGCCAGGACGAGGCCGATCCCCGCGGCCGAGACCCGTCGCGTGGTCAGAAGCTTTCGCCTCGACGGAACCGCGTCGAGGACGCTCGTGGCCTGCCCGTGGGCGCCTCCTGAGCGCGCCACCTCGACCTCGAGGGCTCCCTCCAGGTCCGTCAGGAAAGCCGACATGTCCGCGTAGCGGCTCTTGGCCTCCTTGCTGGTCGCCCGCTCGATCACGGCGGCCAGCGCCGAGGAGATCTCGGGGCGGCTCTCCTGCACGTCGGGCATCTGCTCATTGACGTGCTTCATCGCCACCCCCACCACCGTCTCGGCCTGGAACGGGACGTCGCCGGTCAGCATCTCGTAGAGCAGCACGCCGAGCGAGTAGATGTCCGAGCGCGAGTCGACCCCGTGGCCCATCGCCTGCTCGGGCGCCACGTAGTCCGTCGTCCCGAGCACCCGTCCGGTCTTGGTCAGACCATCAGCCTCGAGGGTCCGCGCGATCCCGAAGTCGGTCACCTTGGCCCGACCCTCCGGGTCGATCAGGACGTTCTGTGGCTTGACGTCGCGGTGGACCAGCCGCCGGGAATGGGCGGCGGCGAGGCCGCGGCCGATCTCGATCGCATAGGCGGCCGACTCGTCGACCGGCAGGCGGCCCAGGCGGTCGATCCGCTGCTTCAGCGTCTCCCCCTCGACGTACTCGAGGACGATGTACGGATAGCCGCCGTCCTCGCCGGCGTCGATCACGGCGACGACGTTTGGGTGAGAGAGCTGGGCGACGGTGCGCGCCTCGCGGCGGAAGCGCTCGATCTGGTCGGGCTGATCGGAGATCTCGCGGTGCATGACCTTGACCGCGACCCAGCGCTCGAGGGTATCGTCGCGGGCCAGGAACACGGTCGACATGCCGCCGCTTCCCAGCTTCGACTCGAGTCGGTAGCGTCCCGAGAGGACCGTCCCGATCAGGCTTCCCGCGAGCCCGGTTGTCACTTCGTCGGCCATCCAGTGAGTATTTTCGACACTCACCCCGATCCCGGTGCGAACGAGCGCCATCCTGCATGCCCATGCCCGTAGAGGTCCGCTATTACACCGACCCGGCCTGCTCGTGGTCGTGGGGAAACGAGCCCAAGCTGCGGCGTCTGATGTGGGAGTTCGGCGATCAGCTCGACTTCGTGTGGGTGATGGGAGGCCTGGCCCGAGAGTATGGACCTGATTATCGCGACGAGGAGGGCCGGATCGGCGCCGGCCCGGACTGCTTTGCCGACCTGATGGCCCACTGGCTGGACGTCGCGGCCGAGACCCGGATGCCGATCGACCCGCGACTCTGGACTCAGAACCCGATCGCCTCGACCTATCCGGCCTGCCAGGCCGTCAAGGCGGCCGCCGAGCAGGGCTCGCGGGCCGCCTACCGGTATCTGCGCCGACTGCGCGAGGGGCTGATGGTCGAGCAGCGAAAGCTCGATCACGCCGAGGCTCTCGTGTCAGCCGCCGGCGAGGCGGGCCTGGACGCCGGCCGCTTTCGCATCGACCTGGCCTCGCATGCGAGCATCGAGGCGTTCGCGGCGGACCTCGAGGAGGTCCGAAACCCTCCGGCCGAGGCGATCGAGTCCGACCGGGTCAAGGTCACCGAGGGCCATCGGCGGCTCAGCTTTCCCTCCGCGGCCTTCGCTGGGGCGAGCGGGGCCCGCGGAGTCTGGGGCCGGCAGCCCTACGAGGCCTATCGCGACGCGGCCCTCGAGGCGGGTGCGGCTGTCGCCGAGGGGCGCAGGCCGGATCTCCTGGAGGCCATCGAGCGCTTCGGCCGCTGCGCGACTCGCGAGCTCGAGGAGCTGACGGGCACTCCACGTCCCTCCCTCGAGGCGCAGCTCTGGGAGCTGGCCGGCGCCTGGAAGCTTCGCCCGGTCGAGGTCGGGGGCGGCACCATGTGGGAGCTGATCCAGGGCTGAGCGGTGGCGGCGGGGCCGAGGCGGCTTCCCGCGTGGGCGCGAGGTCATCGGAGGCATCCGAGGCGTAGTGGCACGGGCGAAGGGTCAAGCATTCGCAGCGCGGCGCGCCGCGATCCCGGTGCGGATCAGATCGACGGTCTGGGGAGATGCGCTCGTCGGCGAGCCCGAGTCGAAGGGCGGCTGCGGGTCGTACTCGATC